>NZ_LHVM01000018.1:0-138676 GCF_001269805.1 Pseudomonas sp. P1.8 | reverse complement strand
GAGCAAGCTCCTGTCATCCGCTCGACTTGCATGTGTTAGGCCTGCCGCCAGCGTTCAATCTGAGCCATGATCAAACTCTTCAGTTCAAACATCTTTGGGTTTTGAGAAAACCCTAAACTTGGCTCAGCAATCGTTGGTTACATCTTTGATTTCTCGCGGAGTAACTTGTGATGCTGATAATCTGTTGACTAGCAGTCTGACTCCACAAGCACCCACACGAATTGCTTGATTCAGTTGTTAAAGAGCGGTTGGTTAAGATCTTTCGTCTCAACCGAGAAGCGCATCTTACAGCGTCTCTCATCAACTTGCAACCTTAAAAGTTTCTGATTTTTCAACAAAATCAACTACTTAAGCCAAGAGCAACTTCGAAGTGCTCGTTAGCGGGAGGCGAATAGTACAGTATTAAAATACGTGGTCAACCCCTACCGGGAAATTCTTTTACTGACGAAGAGTCTGAGTCGCCGCTATCAGCTTCCAGAGCCCTTATAAAAGTACGTACAGCAGAGAATCAGACCACGTCGCCACTCAACCACCCCCACTTAACCGTCATACCTTCGTGGAGGAAGCCTCCCTGGACAGCCTGGATTGGGTTCAATGGCCTGCAATGCTGGTAACAGTGCTCGCCGCGTGGATGATCGGGTCTCAACGTTCGAACAGGCGGATGGCAGGTTTCGTGTGCTTCATATTGAGCAACGTGCTTTGGGTCATCTGGGGTGCCCACGCAGACGCCTATGCCCTGATCGTTTTGCAGATCTGTCTGTGTCTTATGAACCTTCGCGGCGTTAAAAAGAACTTCGACGATCTATAAGGAAGCACTTTGCAAATCCAACATGATCGTCACGCCAATTACCCTTAACCCAAAGCGGTGTCGAGGAACATCATCACGCCAAAACCCAACATCAGGCCCAGGGTGGCAGGCGTTTCGTGACCATTGCGATGCGTCTCGGGAATGACTTCATGGGAGACCACAAAAATCATGGCACCGGCAGCAAGACCAAGTGCGATGGGGTAACCCAAGGCAAAGCTGCTGGAAATGCCGAGGCCTACGACGGCGCCAAACGGCTCCATCAGACCTGACCCGATTGCAATCAATGCTGCGCGCAGTGCCGAGATACCGGTCACTCTCAAAGCCAGCGCCACAGCCAGACCTTCGGGAATATCCTGTATAGCGATCGCGGTGGTCAATGGCAGGCCGACCTGCATGTCGCCCGTGGCGAAGCTGACACCTATCGCCATGCCTTCGGGGAAGTTATGCAGGGTAATTGCCAGAACGAACAGCCAGACCCGATTGATGCGCATGGCCTGCGGCCCGCGTCGGCCACTTTTCTCGTGCTCGTGTGGGACAAATCGATCGAGGCCGATCATCAAGCCAACTCCCAATGCCAATCCCAGCACCACGATGCCGGCGGCCAGCAAATGGTTACCGGTAAGTGACTGCGCCGCTTCGATGCCGGGCAGGATGAGCGAGAAAGAACTGGCAGCCAGCATCATTCCGGCGGCAAACCCAAGCATGATGTCTTGAGTGCGGGCCGCAATGTCGCGCAGGGCAATCGCCACGACTGCCCCCACTGCCGTCGCCGCAAAGCCGGACATTCCACCTAGAAAGGCAAAACGCAGATTGTCCCTGTTGGCACCGACGAAAGCCCCATATCCGCTGACCATCAGCAATACGGCCACACTCGCCAACAGCAACCAGAATGCCAGACCGCGCCAGCCCGAACGGGTTACCTGAATAAAGAAGGCACGCAAGGGCGCTGCCGATGACGGTTCCGACATGAAAGCTCCTGTTTGTTGCCGAGCGTTTCGATTGAAGATCCGGACCATTGCCATTGTTCGGTCCAGCGGTGGAGACACCGAACATGCCAAATCAACTGCTCAATGATAGTCCTCCCCGGCGACCGCACGCAGATACGCTTCATCACCCTCCCTGCGCAAATCTCGCCACTCAGTCCAGGACACGATTCCCAAACGATCCATTTCATCGGACTGACGGATGAGTTCGTCATGGTAGGCGTCAGGGCAGTCCATGCGCAGCTGTCTGTTTTCCAATGCGCGATGCCAGGCATCAAGTGCACGCAGCCGTATCTCTTGAGCCGGTGTCAGCAGATCTTTGAAGGCATTCATCGCACTGGCCCACCCGTGTTATTTCAGGGTGGATCAAACGTTTACGAAATTGGTTCACAACAGCTGACGAGGCGCCTGAAGAGGCCGGGCATTTATGCGGGCTTGAACCGGAACGATTAATGACTGAATTGGCACGGATGAGCACGCATGGAGATTCCGAGAGCCGCCATTGTCTCGTTTGAGTTGACAGTCAAACCCATTTCACCCGCTTTTTCCCCCTCGTGAAGATCCTTAATCTGGGCCCATGTTGAACAACGCCACTCACCCACCTCGAAAGGACTTCATCATGAGCAACGCCACCTACAACCGCTTGAACAAAGACGACGCAGTCGTGCTGTTGGTCGATCATCAGACCGGCCTGATTTCCCTGGTTCAGGACTTTTCACCCAACGAGTTCAAGAACAACGTGTTGGCGCTGGCGGACGTCGCCAAATTTTTCGAATTGCCGACCATCCTCACCACCAGTTTTGAACAAGGCCCTAACGGCCCTCTGGTCCCGGAACTTAAAGAGATGTTTCCAGAGGCGCCCTACATCGCCCGACCAGGCCAGATCAACGCATGGGATAACGAAGACTTCGTCAAGGCAATCAAGGCCACCGGGCGCAGGCAATTGATCATTGCCGGTGTCGTCACGGACGTCTGCGTCACGTTCCCGACCTTGTCGGCACTGGCTGAAGGATTCGCAGTGTTCGTGGTGACTGATTCGTCGGGCACCTTCAACACCACCGTGCAACAGGCGGCCTGGAACCGCATGACCCAGGCCGGCGCGCAAATGATGAACTGGTTCTCGGTGGCGTGTGAGCTACAGCGCGACTGGCGCAACGATATCGAAGGCCTGGGTAACCTGTTGTCCCAACGCATTCCAAACTATCGCAACCTCATGAACAGCTACTCGGCGTTGACTGCACGCCAGGCGTAAAGCGACTCTCGAGTGATGAAGTTTGATCGTGTTTAAGGGTTTTTGATTCGGATTATCCCGCCACTGCGGGCAGGATCCGCCCCGCATCGAAACCTGAATGACAAACTTCATCACAGAGAACAGAACACATGAGCATGTCGAATAGATGGATTGCGGGTATAGCCATGAGCTGCGTATTTCAGGTTGGCTGTGTTTCGAAAGTGGCACAGCCGGAACAGCTTTCGGGCTTCCTGCCCAATTACCAGGGCCTGGAAGAGCAAACCACACCGAGTGAACAAAAGGTGCTGCGCTGGGTTGCGCCAGGGTTTGATCCAAAGGCCTACTCCACCGTCGTGTTCAAGCAGGTAGAGCTGTATCCAGCACCGAAACCGACCCAGCGTGTCAACCTGCAGACTCTGGAAGACGTGCAAGCCATGGCCAGCGACAGTATCCGGAGCGCGTTCGCGCCCTCTTTCACTATCATCTCGGACACCCAGCAAGTACCGGCCGATTCGCGGACATTGATCTTGCAAGCGGCGATCACCCACGTCAGCGCCAACAACGAGGGCATGCACTGGTACGAGGCCGTACCGATCGCAGCAATCGTCGGGACGACACAAGCGGCCACAGGCCATCGTGATCAGACAGCGGAACTGTATATAGAAGCCGACTTGATTGATGCAAAAACCGGCATGCCGGTTGCCAAGGTGGTACGCAAGGTATTTGGTGAGACCGTGGACAATGCCAGCCAGCCCGTTGTCGCTAATGACTTCAAGGCTGCATTCAAAGGCATGACAAGTGACATGCAAGCCCTGCTGACCCAGCAATAACCACCGCGCGATACCCCATTGCACACGTTTGATCGCCTGCCATTCATAGCCTTGGGTTTGCATCGCGGATTTGACTGGCATGGGGTTTCAGTCGGCACTGACACTGCCTCTCCCTAAACAACCCGTTAGACAAATAACGATGTTTAACGAGAGTCCGACCTGATGAAAATACTGACGTTTACCTTTTCGGCCTTTTTGTTGCTCGCCAGCGCCAGTGCATTGGCGGTGACGGTGGTTCCACTCAAAGGCCAAACTTCCCAGACGATCCAGCAAGACACCAGCGCTTGCCAATCACAAGCCAACGCCCAGTTTCCGACACAAAATACAGTGCCCTCTGGTGGCCGAGCAAAAGGCGCTGCCACCGCCGCGGTCGCCGGGGCTACTGCGGCGCAAGTTCGTGGCCAGCAACATGACAACCTTTATGACCAGATTGACGACGACACCAAACAAGACTATCGGCAGAATCATGCGCGCAGCGCTGCGGCGGCCGGGGTCGTGATCGGCGGATCAAGGCAACGCCAGGAGCGCCGGCAAAACCTTGGTACAACCGAAGAGAACATCACCGCCAACAACTCCGTATACAGCAGCTGCCTGCAACAGCGTGGATACAACATTTTGCCTTGAGTCCCGTTCCTCCGGAACCTTTGGGCCGATTAACCCGCTTCTTTTCGATACACCATTAAAAAGACAAAAAAAACCCCACGTCCGCCATGAAAGGACGTGGGGCAAAGGTGTTGAAACGAGAGATGGAGATTGTTTTAACCACGACAAACAATCCTTGAATGTCGTTCGCGTCCGCAACCCCCGAAACCATTTAAAACGCTGCCGAACTTAACGCAAAGTTAATACGCATCAAAAATTGTTGCCGCTCAATCGGCCGATCTTAATTGTCGCTCTTGATCAATATTGCAAACATTAATCAGGGCTATCGGTGGCAACGAATACTGCTTGCGCAAATGCGAATCAGTTGAGCGAACCCACCATCCTAATGACCGTCGATACCCTGCCTCGCACTTTTCGGATAGCGCCGATTGAGTACAAAGAGCATCATTACTGGCTCCGATTGAAACCCGTGGATTTGCTCTTGCTTGATTCCAGTGAATTTTTTGATGGTCTGTTTCAGCATTCCAGAGTGACGCTCGCTGCGTCTATCGCGCTTGCCCGCCGATAGCCTTTCATTCCCCACAGCAAGTATCGCGTCAAATCCAGCCTGTCAAAACCGTCTCTATACTCAGCCAGAACCGACCGAACGGAGGACTCCCATGCGCTACGCCTTCAAGTTGAAAAATGGTGCCGTGGCCCTTTTCGACCCTGATACCGCTTTGCTTTCCATCACAACACCTCACGGAGAAATTCAAAACTCCACATTAGGTAGAGCAGAGTCGCGCCTGTTGGACCTGTTGCTAATGGAACCTGGCCAGACTAAAAGCCGAGAGGAGATCATCGACTACACCTGGAATGATCGCGTCGTCGCCTCCGGCAGTCTGAACCAGGCAGTTTTCTCCCTTAGAAACATTTTGAATGATAATCGTGATCACGAAATTCTGATGACGGTTCCGCGAAGAGGCTACTGCTTTAACCGGCAGTATGTCGTCGATGCACAAACCGATATACCGGCATCAACCGATGAAATAGCGACGCCTGCTCCACCCGCTATTGAAGAGCCTTTGCCAACCGTCACTAATGTAACGTTGGCGACTTCCGGGAAAATTACAAAGTCCGATTATATTAAAAAAGCCCAGTCAATCGGTTATATCTTGACGTTGGGCGTGTGTGCCTTCGCGGGTTTCCACTCTGGCTTCGATACACCGAAGATAGAAATCTCCAGTTTGCAACAGAACGAGTTGGTCATTCATGCAGTGGCTCACAGCGTCGCCGAGGCTGAATCACTCAGGGATGCGTCAGCTAAACAGGTCCAACAGTTCTCACCAAACCTCAAGGGCCAGGTGTGGCTGAACCGCTATAAATCAAATTACTCTGTTTCGTGCGTGCGCCCAGACCTGAGCACTGCAAACTTACAACTCAACAGCGACCAAAAAGACCTTGCCTTGATGATTCGCCAATGTCTGGAAGCAACAATATGAAGCCAACGATACCATCCTGGGTCCACTGGATCGTTCTTGGAATCATCAACGCTGTCTGTATTTTCTCTCTGATCTATTCGCCGTCTTACTACATGGAAAATACCAGCTATCAAACCATCACCCGGCAATGGCTTGAAGATAACAACCAGCTTAATACTGAAGAGTATCTGACCATTGGCCATGGTCGACTGACACAAACCACGCTGGAAAGCCTGAACGGAAAAATTCGCAACGCTACTATTTCGGCGGATGTTGTTCGAGAGAGCAATCATCATGTCCAGATAAAAATCAGCAGCGTCAAGCTAAGTCAGGACACCGAACTGTTTGCCATTGAGAAGACCCCCGACCTCTTCTTCAGACGCCAGTATGTCCTCCAGGAAGGCGCCGTTCTGAACTACGAATTAATTCCTACCACCAACAAAAGTGCGGTCTGTTTTTACGTGCATGAACTGGGTCGTTTGCGCTGCATGAATCACTAAGCTTCTGCTGGCAAAAGGACCTGCCAGACCTTGCCGCTTCTGCGGATTCAAGCAAAAAAATAAACATTATTGACTTGAATCAGACATTCCCCTGCGTCAAAGTCCCTCCTTTTTTCTTGGGCCCGTACGTGCATGCACCCACCGCACACCGCGGTTCCATACGCCTGAAATCAAACTGAATGACACCCGACAGCGCTGTCGGCAGCATCGGAAATATGAGTTTTTGACTTTGATAAGCAAGTTCGCAGCGAGAGTATCCACTGGCCAGGCCGTGGTGATCAGGCGGCTGACATTATGCTTTGTCCAAAAAATCATTAACAAGGAAGCACGTCAATGCTGCTGAAAAACCTCGCTACCGCTTCGCTCGGTGTCTTGCTCTCTCTAAAGGCCATGGCCAATGACAAAGAGATTTACAGCACAGACATGACTCGTATTGAAAGCAACGAAAGTACGCTGAGTGAAGAAGAGGCCAGTTACAAGATTTGTTCAGACTATCGTGTGAGTAATTTTTTTGCCTTTGACGCATCGGCCATTGGCTCGGCCGCTCAACAAACGGCTATCTTTGGTTCAAAAATTGCGCCGCAAAAACTGCAAAGCCTGTTGGACTTGCCTTTGAACGATACGTACGTTTTTTCAGCGGCGTTAGAGCTTGTACCGGAATCAGCGACGATATCCGAACCTACGACAACAGCGTCGATTTGATCGCCAGCACCGAGGTCAAGTCAGGTACCTCTACTTAGAACTATCCATTTAGCTGAAGAGCCAAACTCCATGTGTAGCACAATCCCTGATGAAGTCTTTCATGTAACGTCTACTCCTGCGGGCATTCCCAACCGGACCATTGGCCGGTGGGAAATGAGCCTCACGCCGTCGGAGTATGAAGCCAGCATTCGACAGCATAAGGTCATTGATGGTCCCAGACTCCAATGCAGTCGACTGGAGTTTGATTCCGCTGTCACTATGATCAGCGCGGTTCCTCATGGTTTTGTCACGGTGGCCATTTCTCAGTCTTCCGTGGGAAGACCGACTGTCAATGGTCACAAGTTGCGGCCTAACGAAATCATTGTGCTCAATAGCGATGAGCCCGTGCATTACCTGTGCGAGCCGAATGAGACGCTCTTTACGCTGACCACAACCGAAGAACATTATCAGCAGTGTCTCGAAAAACACGCCGGTATCGATGTGCTTGCAGAGCGAAAAGAGCACCGCTTCCAGGTCGCTAATTTCAAATTGATGCAAGCGGCGATTGAGGCGATCAACGCTCATTTTATCGACGTCAATAACCCGGATTTACATCAGCGCACCGCCCCGCAAATTTCAGCCATTGAAAATGCGCTGCTGACTTCACTGCTACGGGCACTGACACCAGCAGGTCGCTGCGCGCTCAGAACACCGACACGCAGAAAAGTCGCGATAGAAGCCATTGAGTACATTCATCAAAACACCAAAAAGGCGCTTTGCATGAAAGCGCTGGTCAGGCAGCTGCAAACCACCACTCGCACCTTGCATCATGGCTTTGTTGAAACATTCGGCATCTCACCGATTGCTTACGTGAGAAACCTGAGACTCGCCAATGTCCGACGCGACTTGATCCGCAATACATGGCCTACCGTGACCGAGACGGCGATGTATTGGAACTTTCACCATCTCAGTCGTTTCTCCAAGGCGTATCAGGATGCCTACGGGGAAATTCCCTCGGAAACAGCCAGACGTAACGCCGCCAGGCTGCAAGCGTCCAACCGCTGACAACAACAGATGGCGAGTGGACGTAATGTCGAGTCTAAAAATAACAATCAATAACTTTCATCCGCCAACCTGCATTGCCAACATTGCTTATTTCTAAGTCAAGGAGATAGGCATGCGCTATCGGCTCAACTCACTTCCGCTCAAACAGAAAGTCATCTTTTGCCTGGCTGCTTATTTGTGTGGTGTCGCGTTAGCCTGGTTTATGGACGGTTTATAGCGCGCCCCCTCACCTCTTCGGGCCGAATCTCCTTTTTGGAATTTTTATGATCGCTGCGTCTATAGCCTTGCTTAAAAGACACACGTTCGCTTTATGCGCAACGGCTGCGGTGGGTTTGGCTGCATGGTTTTTTGCCGCAGGCAACTCCCTTCCTCTAAGTGATTTCAAAGGGCTCAGGTGGAAGTTAATCATTGGCCTGGCTTTCATGGCGGCAGCCCTGCTGTACGTCGCCTGGCAGACCCAGAGGTATTGCACCTCAACCGTCGTTCAACTTCGCAAGGCCATAAGGGCGAACAAGCTGCATGTTCATTACCAGCCTATTGTCAATTTGACCACCGGGGATCTGGTCGGAGCCGAGTCGCTGTCTCGCTGGAACGCCAACGGAATCGCCATCCCGCCGGACGTGTTCATCACAGCGGCAGAGGGATCCGACTTGATTTGTGAGCTGACGCGCTCGGTCATACGCCAGGTGGCGGAGGATTACAGCACCTATCTTTGGGCGTGCAAGGATTTCTACATCACCATCAATCTTTCCGCGCAAGACGTTCTCGATCAAACCTTTCCCGATTTCGTCGCCAGCATTCTGACTGCCTACAACATACCGGCTTTATCCATCGTCTTTGAAGTCACCGAAAGAGCGTTGATAGAGCCAAACCACGCAGCTGCTCAACTGCACAAACTGAGAGCGTGCGGGCATCGTATTGCCCTGGATGACTTTGGCACTGGCTACTCGAGCCTTTCGCTCATCGAATCATTGCCTTTCGACATAATGAAAATAGATCGTTCATTCATCGAGCAAGACAAGATCGCTGCCAAGGACGCCCTGTGGCGACACATTGCCAACATCGCCAGGGCTCTAAAGATCAAGGTGGTCGCAGAAGGTGTAGAGACTCAGCAGCAACTACCGCACCTGGCATCGGAAGGCGTGGTGTTGGCACAAGGTTGGCTGTTTTCCAGAGCACTCCCCGTTCAGGCATTGGCAAGACGCTATTTTCAATGTCCCATGACCCTTAAAGCTCAGGCGGATTAAAGCGACTCAAAAATACCAATCAATGACTTCTATCAGGCTTTGTGATCGCTCAGATTCTCTGCAAACACCTCACAATCGACAACCTGTAGAAGGACTACACCTCCCATGCTATTTCGAAACCTCGGCTTCGCTACCCTGCTTTCGTTGATGTCTTTTCAGGCACTCGCTGACGATAAAGGTTTGTATGTCGGCGCCGGCGTCACCAGCATCGAGACCGACAAATCCCACTTGAGCGATGACGACACCAGCTACAAGGTTTTTGCGGGTTATCGTGTAAACGGCTATCTGGCCTTCGAAGGCGCCTACGTCGATCTCGGCCAGTTCGAGGACAAGGATCTCGATTTCGATGGCAAATCTGTGCAGGCTGCCGCCCACCTCGGCTTTCCGCTGGGTGATCGTGTCCGACTGTTCGCCAGTGTCGGTGGGCATGCCTGGGATGCCGATGGCAATGCCGCCGATGATGACACTGGTGTGGACCTGACCTACGGTGCCGGTGTTGAGTTTGATGTGTTTCGCAACATCGGTATTCGCGCGGAATATGAAGTACTGGAAGTCGGTGACATCGACCTGAACCAGACAACGGCCTCGGCCTATATGTTGTTCTGACGTTCGCTTGAGCAGGGCGACCCTGAAGGTCGCTCTGCTGCGCTCATGCTCAACTGTTCCTCAACGCCCCCTCGAACGCGGGTGTCAGCCCCGACAACTCCAGCTTGCGCACAAAATCCCCCAGACGCTGTTGTTTATAGGCGTCAACGTCCATGTCGCGGTAATCGTAGAAGCCCTGTCCATCGCGCAAGCCATTGCGCCCGTTTTGCATATTGTCAGCGATGACCTGCGGTGATTCAAAACGCGGTGACAGCGCGCCACTGAGGTAGCGCGAGGCGTAGTACAGAATGTCCCCGCCGCCCCAGTCGATAAACTCAAGCAGGCCCAGCACCGAGAAACGCAGCCCGAAGCCGACACGCACCGCGGTGTCGATGTCTTCTGCGCTGGCGACGCCCTCTTCCACCATCCGTGCGGCCTCGTTCATGACCAATGCCTGAATGCGCGGCACGATGTAGCCGGCCACCGGATTGCACACCACCGGCACCTTGCCGATTCGCTTGAGCAATTGCAGTAGCCGCTCGACCACCTGCGGACACGTCGTCTGGCTGCGGCTGACTTCCACCAGCGGCATCAGATACGCGGGATTGAGCCAGTGCGCGTTCACGAAGCGCTGCGGTTCACTGACCATTTCGCTCAACTCGGTGACGAGAAACGTCGACGTCGTCGAGGCGATGATGGCCGACGCCGGCACATGCTCGCTGACCCAGGCGAAGGTCTCCTGCTTGACCGCGATCACTTCCGGCACCGCTTCGAACACCAGGTCGCACTGGGATAATGTCACCGCCGCCTGGGATTTCGATTGCACCGTCAGCCGCGATAAAGCGACGTCCGCCTGATCCGACTCGAGCACACCGAGGCGCACCAGCATCTGCAATTCGCTACGGACATTGTTGCGCACGCGTTCGAAGTAACCGCGCCGCTCATCCTCGGCGCGATCCTTGATGTCGATCAGGTTGACCGGCAAACCGGCATGGATGAACGCCAGAGCAATACCCTCGCCCATTCGGCCGGCACCGACCACGCTGACATGCGGCAGCGCGGCGTTCATCAGTTGTAGCCCTGGGTCAAAAGTTCGGTCATCTGCGCCCGGCTCAGTTTGGCCAACCCCAGATTTTCCAGCGTGCGACCTTCGGCGTAGAGATCACGATCGGCAACGACCGAAGCGATGCTCAGCAGCCCCTGCGCCACGGGCGTCGGCACACCGGCCCAACGACCGACGGACACCAGGAAGGACAGGCCCAAACGGGTGTCTTCGAGCATGTAGCGATGTTTTTGCAGGTCGATGTCTTCGCGCCAATCGCCGCTGTCGGTCAGCTTGCCGTGGGCACCGCGACCGTACATCCACTCATCGCCTTCGCTGGTGTTGTAGTGGTCAGCCAGAGGGAAGTGCGGCGCGCCGTAGGTCAGTGCTTCGCGCACGGCCATGCGCTCGGCATCGAGCTGATTGGTCACGCGGCGGATCGACGGCTGGGTGCCTTCGTTGTGAATGTCCCAGGCCTCGAAATGCTCAAGGGGACCTGCGTTCATCATGATCAGCGGCGGATGAATGATCGGGCCTGCGTTCATCAACGCACCGCTCAGGGCGTCTTCAATCGGCTCGACGCTCGGGTAGGCCTCACGCAACACTGCGAAGGCATGCTCGGAGAGGTTGCTTGGGAATACGCCGGTCGGCAGGCGGGTGGCGTAGCCGCTGATCACCAGATCGCTGGCACCGTGCTTGCGCACCAGGTATGGCAGCGTGCCGGTCTCGGCAAAGGCCACCTTGCTCTGGTTGCCCGCATCGGCCATGGCCTTGGCGAATACGTAGCTGCCAAAAGTGCCCGGTGGCAGGAACACCACCTGACCGTCGTGCAGGTGCGGCGCGACGTGTTTGGCGAGGTCTTCGTGGGAGGTCGACGGCAGCGGGATAATCACCAGTTGCGCGCCGGCCAAAGCTTCGGCCAGGTCGTCGGTGAACGACAGCTTGTCGCCCGGCTGGCCGACGGACAACTGGCGAGTGCCTTTATAGTCCTTGATAGTCAGTTTGCCGATGGCCAGCAGCTCCTTGAGCGCGGCGGAGTCTCGGCGCCACAGGCGGGTCTGGTGCCCTTTTTCAGCCATTTCGACAGCAGCGGCGTAACAGCCGTGACCACCACCCAGCACGGTAATATTCATTCAGATACTCCTTTTTGTTAGAGACTCGATCCTATCGAGCCGCACCGCCACAGACTTATCCGATTGCGCAGCCGAATGACGGATTGCGCAGAAGTCTCAATGCTTCTGCCGCCGCAGGGTGTCCGACGGCAGACAACCATAGCGTTGCCGGTAGGCGCTGGAAAAATGCCCGAAGCTGTTGATGCCGTGACGCAGCAGGATATCGGTGACCGTTTCACCGGCCCTGGCCTGCTTGAGCGACTCGTGGATCACCGCCAGGCGGCGGTCGCGAATGTATTCGACCGGTGCCTGCTGGAGGAACTGGTTGAAGCCGTTCTGCAAGGTACGCACCGAAACGCCACACAGTTCGCTCAAGGTTGCCAGGCTGATTGGTTCGTCGAGGTGTTCCTCGATGTAGTCGCGGGCCTTTTTCACGTGGTGCGGCAGCGGCGCGCGCGAGTCGACCAGTAGATCCGCCGAGTAATTGTGCGGCAATTGTGTGAGCAGGAGCTGCATCAAATATTCGGACAGGCCGCTGGCGAGGCGCGACCCGTCGACGCCGCTGCCGTACAGCCGGCAGATGTAATCGAGGGTGTGATAGAGGCTGACAACACCGGCACCGAGATGATCGACACTGACATCAAAGATCACCGACTGCCGCAGGCTGCGGCCGAGCAGGCGTTGCAGCTGCGTCTCCAGGGCATCACGGTCGACGCGCAGGATCAGGTTACGGCACTCGCCATCGGTGATGATGCGACTTTGCGCGAACGGCGAGGAAACGCTCAGGTAGCCCGACTGCATCGCGGCGCTGCGTCGCCCATGGGCCACCTCGCAATGCCCCTGCAAAGTAATGCGAAACAGGTATTGATCAGCGATATCGCCGATGGTGATCTCCACCGGCGCGCCATAACGCAAGTCGAGCAGTGCTGAATCGCCGAAAAACACACCGTTGAGCCGGGTGTAAATGGGCTCGTCCTGCAGCACGTTGAAACTGTGCGGGCACAGATAATGGCTGACCTTGTCCTTGATCTCACGGTAATCGGTCGAGCTGAGCAGACTGTGGCGTTCCAGCAGGTGTACGTCATTCAACATCAAGGATTCTCCTGATCTGGAGCGTGTCGGCCCCGCTCCCTTTGACAGGAGCGAGGCCGATGTGCCGATCATGGACTATGACCAATCAAGCCCGGTTCGGATACTCCCGGGCATAGCTTTCACGAAAACGACTGCAACCGCGCCACAGTAACAGCACTGTCAACACCGACGCGCCAGCGATCACCAGCGACATCGACGAGCCGACTGCCGCGGGCGAGCCGAAATAGCGGTCGGTCAACAGCGCCACCAACGTAGTGCCCAGGCCCAAGCCCAACAGATTGCTGATCAGCAGGAACACGGCCGAAACCTGCGCGCGCACCTGGTTCGGCGCGAGGATCTGCATCGCCGCCGTGGACGCCGGCATCGGGAACGAAGCGAAGAACATCGCTGGCACCAACAGGGTCACCGACAGCCATAGTTGATCAACTTGAGAAAACAGCACGGCCGGCACCGCCATGCCGAGGGCACCGATGACGCCAGTGCGCATGGCAGCGTCCTGATGACCTTTCTTGGCCAGGTAGTCGGTGAGCCATCCACCGAACAGCACCCCGGCGGTGTTCGCCACCAACAGCACAGTGCCGAGCATGTAGCCCGCCTCCATTGGCGACAGGCCGAACTTGCGGATGTACAGCGCCGGGCTCCAGCTCATCAAGCAGAACAGGGCCATGGCGTAGAACGAAAAGCCCAGGTAATGACAGGTGAAGGTGGCACGGTGGCGACCGAGGAAGCGCAAGCCATCGCTCATCGCGACCTTCTTGGCCCGACCCTGCGCATCCACCTGCAGGCCCTTGCGCGCCGGGTCGCGCACGGTGAGCCAGATCAACAGGCCGACCAGCATACCGGGCAGACCCACAATGAAGAACGCCAGTTGCCAGGCCTTCATCGCGCCGAGAAAGGCGACCTCGATGGTATTCATGTCCTTGAGCATCGCGATCACATAGCCGCCGACCAGAAAGGCCAGACCACCGCCGACGAACGAGCCGATCGAGTAGATGCCCACTGCGCGTCCGAGTTTCTCCTTGGGGAACATGTCGCTGAACATCGAGTAGGCAGAGGGCGACAAGGCCGCTTCACCGACACCGACGCCGATGCGTGCGAGGAACATGTGCAGGAAACTCTTGCTCAGGCCGCAAGCGGCTGTCGCCAGGCTCCAGAAAACAACGCCCACGGCGATGATCTTCGGCCGGGAAAAACGGTCGGCCAGATAGGCGATGGGCATGCCCATGAAGGCGTAGAACAATGAAAACGCCAGCCCGTGCAGCAAGCTGAACTGAGTGTCGCTGATCTGCAGGTCGGCCTTGATCGGCTCGATCATCAGCGCCAGGATCTGCCGATCCACAAATGAAAAGATGTAGGCGACCATGCACAGGCCGACCACGTACCACTCGTAAATGTAGGTTTTCTTCTTCTGCCGTTGCAGGACCGCGTTATCGACCTGGATATTCACTAGTGTTTGCTCCTCTTGGAATCCGCTCATGCGCGCAGCGCGTCGAGTGACGGTGCACAGCACACCGACTGGGAAGTTGCGGGGCAGATGTAAAGGACAATGGGTTCGAACATGGTCAGGCCTCTTATTGTTATGGGGTCAATCCCTGGGTGGACCGGGCTTACCAGAACTTCCAGGTGTAAGTCGTGGCGACACGGAATTCGTTGTAGTCGTAGCCGTACTTCTGTTTTACGTCGATGTTGCGCACGTCCAGGCCAAGGCCCTGCAACGCCCCGCTCTGCACCACGTAGCTGAGCCCCAGAAAGCGTTCGCTTTCCTCGTTGTCGCTCAGGTTGCCGCCACGGTCCCAGTTGGTGCCCTTGATATAGCGGGTGTAGAACTTCAGCCCCGGCACGCCCATCCCGGCAAAGTCGTAGCTGTAGCGTGCGCCCCAGGACTTTTCTTCCGGGCGAACAAAGCCCAGGGACGACCAATGCACCAGGTATGGCTGCGGGATATAACCGTTCATCGTCGGGAACACGCTGTCACCGAGCATGCGCTGGTAACTGAGGCCAAACATGTGAGCGCTTTTGAGCAAGGTGAACAAGGCGCCGTAGGAACGGTTGTCGATCTCACCGTTCAAGGCATTGCCATCTTCATTGTTATTGAAGTAACGCAAGTCGGTTTTAAGTTTGTAGCCATTGCCCAAATCAGCCATGTGCATCAGGCCGAAATAGTGCTGCTGATAAATATCGTGCAACACGCCATAAAAGTAACTGGCTTGCAGGTTTTTGGTGATGTCGTAAGTTGCACCGCCAAAGTCCAGACCGTCACTGTCGAGATTATCGGTGGAACCAAACTTGTACAGCTTCTCGTGGTTGGAAGATTCCCGTGTCGCGGCAGACCAGAAACGGCCACCGGTCATGGTCAACCCGTCGACTTCCTTGGACTCGACCACGGCCCCTTGATAGATGGTATCCAATTGCCGACTGGGGTCATCGGAGGCCACCGGCAGTTGTGGGCGAAGGTCACCAACTTTCAATTCGGTCTTGCTGTAGCGCATTTTGAAGGTGGCCCCGGCGCGGCTGTAGTCATCGGCCGTCTGCTGGTCGCGGACGCTGTACGGCAGCGAACCGTCGTTGCCCGACGAATCCAGGCGCACGGCGTATTGCGCATCCACATCCAGGCCGATGGCCAGGGCTGTGTCGGTATAACCGGAGGTAAATTGCGCATCGAAACCCTGCGACCAACTATGCACTTCAGAAACCGGCGCATTGGTATTGGTGTAGTTACGGTGCAAGTAGAAGTTACGCGTATCCACTTTGAAGTGACTGTCGTCAATAACATCAGCCTGAGCTGCCAAGGGCGAACAGATCATCCCCAACACGCTGGCAATACCGAGCCCACGGCAAGATTTCTTTACCTGATACATCTAACATCTCCACATCTGTATGTGCTTGGGCACTGTTTTTATAGGAGCAGAATTAAATCAAAGACAAACTCGCCGGCAGCCGAACACCGAACCCTCTAGCGCCCAAAGGCGGATGAGATGAGGGATCGGAAGGACCATGGGTTCGCACATTGTCGGATCTCTTGTTTTTATGGGGTAAACGCCAGGAGGGCTCAACGGAACAGCCCGCTACGACGACACGCCTCTTGGTACGCAAGGTAAGTCAGTAGGCGCTGCGCCGGTATCAAGACGAACAGCATCCGTTGGAGGGAAATCTCCCATCCGGCTAAAGGTTTCCCGTACAGAGGGAGGCGGCCAACCTGAATTTCATACGCCCTCCCTGGAGCAAGAATTTGTTACGGGATGTGCCATACGCTAGCGATTGCACGGCCCGCCAACCTCCCCGATTGCGCAGGCGATTCTCCAATTACGCAGCCTGATGCGGGCAGCCCATAGAAAAAACACGCCAATAAAAACATGACTTAGTGCATCTGCATGGGCAGAACTGGTGTATTTGAACCTTGATTTCATCCGACACTTTCAAGTGAAAAATAACCCAATAAATAGTCGGAATTTTTTTTAACGACAACGCTCCCTTACTTACAAGTACAGGAGAGTTTTCATGAGTTACATCGACCTTTACCACATTGAATACAAACTCCATGACCAGCCCAAAACGTTCGTTATCCGGGCCAAGCGCATGGACAGTGCGACGGCCTGGCATTGGGCAAGCTGCGATGCCGGGATAGCGCCGATACCGAAGCCTGGCCGCCCGCCGTTGAAAATCTACTCCAAGCCTTTGGCAGAGCGATACGGCATCAGCGACGTCAGGTGGCGGGAGGCGACCACATTGAACTGGGCAGAGGCCGCGCAATGACAATCGCTGTTGGATTGAGTTAATGCGTACACATAAGTCACTCGATCACGCTTAAATAGTTGCAACCAAACTTTGTTCCCCCGGGTCGACATCCAAAAGCCCGCAACGGATGTTTGCACTCTGGAGAGTCAGAACATGATTGGAGTCGTTGTCCCGGTGCACAATGAAGAGCAACTCTTGAGTCACTGCATTGAATCACTGATGGAAGCCGCCTTGCATCAGAGCCTGGACAATGAAGACGTCAACATCGTGATCGTCCTGGATGACTGCACAGACACCTCGCTGCACATCGCCCAGGCCTATGACGTGATGACATTGACCTGCACTCACCGCAACGTTGGAAAAACCCGGGCACACGGCGCCGACCACCTGTTGGCGGTGGATGCAAGATGGCTGGCCTTCACCGATGCCGATACCGTGGTGCCTGTTTCGTGGCTGGTTGATCAAATCCGCTTCAACGTCGATGCGGTATGTGGATTGGTCGATGTCAACGACTGGACCGAACACTCCCCAACAGTGCGCGAGCGCTACCACGCCCGTTATCACCCCGTTGAGGGGCATCGACATATCCACGGTGCGAATCTGGGTGTGTCCTCTGCGGCTTACCGCAAGGCTGGCGGGTTCAAGGCATTACCCGCGCACGAAGATGTGCAATTGGTCGCGGACCTGGAGCGCAGCGGCGCCAGCATCCTGTGGACTGCCGCCAACCGCGTCACGACCAGTGCACGCAAAAACTGCCGGTGTCGGGAAGGGTTCGGTGATTACCTGAAGTCGCTGGCCTAATCGCTGCGCGTGGTCTCGGCGAGATCAATCGAAGCCGGTTGGCGCCCCCAGTATTCGAGCAGAAAGTCCGCCTCTTCATGAAGCAACAGACGATGCAGGGGCAGGTGATCGGCAAGCATCGCGTGAACGTCGCGTCCGTTCTGGGAGCATCCGTCAATCGGATGCAGCCAATGGCACGCGAGTATGCCACCTTCCGGGCTCAGGCTTCGCATTGTGTTCTCGATGACCTGAATCCACTCCTGCTGATCCAGAAAATAGCCCACCTCGCTCAGCACGATGAGATCAAAAAGGCCCTCGGGCCAGTCGTCAGGAATACGCGCCTGTTGTACGTGCACATGGTGCAAGCCGCTCAATCGGTGGCGCGCCAGGATGACTGCTTTTTCGTTGAGGTCCTGGCACAACAAAGACTCACAGCGCTCGGCCAGTAACGCACTGAGTTCACCATTGGCGCAGGCCGGTTCGAACACACGTTGATAACGCTGACAGGGCAGACTCGCCAGCGTCAGGTCACGTTTGCGCTTTTCGTACCATCGGGTTCGAAACGACCAAGGGTCATCACTGGCGCTGAACAGTTGCTCGAAGTAATCCGCTGAGAGGCTCATACAAACACCAGTTCAAAGGGTTGCAAAAGGCGCTCAATGGCTGCTCGGTCAAGCACTGGCGGTGATTGGCCGTCTGCATTGATTTGTGAAACATGCGCGTGGATAGCGTGGCGTTTACGCGCCAGCACATCAGCGCCGAGCATGAGCTTGCGCGCACGTATCCAGGGTATGCGGGGATCCTGCGGTCGAGCCCAATGCCAGGCCCAGACGGGCACTTCAATCAGCGATGCGTTATTTTGTGATGCAACATCGGCGGTTGCCCGGCCGGTTGCCTCGTGATCGCAATGGCCGTCCTGGCGCCAAGTCGTGACCACGCAGTCGCCCGGTCGTACAAGTTCCAGCAGCCGACCCACCAACCCATCCTCCGCCCCCGCAACAGCGCTGTCCGGCAAACCCAAACGCTGCCAGTTCAGTGCTCCGACATCGAGCCCCAAGCGAGCGAGGCTATCCAGGCTTTCCAACGGGCGTTGTCGACGCAGGCGTGCGTGCGTCCAGTACCGCGATCCCTCATGACTGGCTTCACCATCGGTGACCGCGACCAGCAATACGTCCGCTTCCCTGCCCTTCATCCCGGCCAGGAGGCCGGCACATCCGAGGACTTCATCGTCAGGATGAGGTGTGACAATCACCAGCCGTTGACCTTGCGCAACCAGCACTTGATGGCTGATTGTCGGCACGCTTGCCAGCATCGGACAGGCCTGCCATTCGGTCAGCGTGGTGCCTGGCCCTCGAATGAGATTTTGCGCCGAGGGTGCCGACGCGATCATCACAACACCCACCCGTCATCCGCTGAATCCGCGACCTGCTTGCCAAGCGCCGCCAGATCTTTTTCGGCATGGCTTTGCCGCAAGAACACCGGTAGGTCGGCGGCGAGCCGGGCGAAATGGCTGTTACGGCAAAACGGCGTGGCACCCAATGCACGCCCCACATGCTCCAGCACTGCATTCACCGCCACTTCGACCTGCGCACGTAAGCGCCGGACAGGCAATTGCGCTGATGCCCGGGGATGGTTGTCGATCCAGGTCGCGGTCTCTCTCAAGGTTGCCGCGGCCGCACACAGTGCTGCGTCGACCGCGCCAAGATGAGCCTCGGCATGGGCGTCGTGATACGGCTTTGTGCAGTGTTCGCGCAGGTAACCGGCCAGCGCACACGCCGCGCCATACCAACAGGCGGCAATTCCCCCGCCCCCCTGCCAGAAGCCAGGTCGGTCCAGATACTGACCCGGCAACCCGACACACCGTCCGCGCACGCACTCGAATTCCACATCAAGGCTGGCCGTACTGCCCATGCCCACAGCCTGCCAGCCGTCATCGATCAGCTTGACGGTCGGCTGCTTCAAATCAACGGCCACCAGTTGCACACGCTGCTGTTCATCCCAAGTCGTCAGAAGTGCCCAATCCAGCACGGCCGCGCCGGAACACCAGGCTTTGCGTCCTTGCAAATGAACCTGCTCACCTTGTCGATCAATGATGCGGACCCGGGCAAACGGCGGCTCGGCCGCCCACACGCCCCAGCTGCCATTTGCCGTTGCACCGTCGGGTTCAATCTCGGACATGATCGCCAATGCGTCGGTGTGGCCCTCGAACAGTTTGACCAGCGCCAGATCACTGCCGGCCACCTGCGCCAAGGTTCGCCAGCGCTCCAGCGTCCTGCCTCTCCCCGGAATCGGCAGGGCGGTAAAACCACCACCGATGAGTTCTTGCATCAATTGATGCAGTGCCCTGCCCGGTTCCCGCGAAACGGGATGGCATGCTATGTGTCCCAGCAAGCGGTCGAAGGTGCCTGAGCGGCTCATCGTGCTGTCTCCCAAAAGGTGCTCGATTCAAGCCGCCGGTTTCAGCACAACCTTGGTCCAGCCGTTGTCACGGGCATCAAAATGCTTATAGGCCTCAGGTCCTTCGGACAGTTTGAGTTTGTGGGAAATGATCTGCGCAGGATTGGCAAGTCCGTGGTGGATAAGCTCGGCCAAACGACGGTTGTAGGCTTTGACGTTGGCCTGCCCGGTCCGAATCTGCTGGCCCTTGAACCACAAAGCACCAAAGTCGAAAGCCATCTTGCCTTCCTTCGCCAGCTCGTTCTCCGCGCCCGGATCTTGCGGCACGAATACACCGACGACACCGATTCCGCCAGTCGCCTTGGTCGAAGCCACGAGGTTGTTCATGGTCAGGTGATTGGCTTCGTGCCCAT
This sequence comes from Pseudomonas sp. P1.8, assembly GCF_001269805.1. Taxonomy (NCBI): domain Bacteria; kingdom Pseudomonadati; phylum Pseudomonadota; class Gammaproteobacteria; order Pseudomonadales; family Pseudomonadaceae; genus Pseudomonas; species Pseudomonas sp. P1.8. Next base: position 118,112 of record NZ_LHVM01000018.1, on the reverse strand, counting down.
GGTGGTCGCAGCACTGGTAGCCCACACACTCACATCCGCGGTCGGTGCCTTTGCCATGGGTCAGGTTGAGGATTTGATCTACCGCTCCCTGCTCCAGGGAATTGATCGGCGTGGCCCCCATCTGTGCCGCCAGCTTCAGGCGATCCGGTTGGTTGTCGACCACGAACACCTGCGCGGCACCTTTGATCATCGCGGCGTGCGCGGCCATCAAACCGACCGGCCCGGCGCCATAAATCGCAATGCTTTCGCCCGGCAGCAAGCCGGCCAGTTCTGTCGCATGCCACCCGGTCGGGAAGATGTCCGAGAGCATCACGTAATCGTCCTCACGTTCCTGAGCATCCTCGGGCAACACCAGGCAATTGAAGTCCGCGTAAGGCACGCGCAGCAGTTCAGCCTGCCCACCTTGGTACGGCCCCATCTCGGCAAATCCATAGGCCGCGCCCGCGCTACCGGGGTTGGCGGTCAGGCAAAAACCGGTCAGGCCTTTCTCGCAGTTTTCGCAAAAACCGCAACCGATGTTGAAGGGCAGGCACACCCGATCACCGACCTTGACCCGGTCGACCCCGGCCCCGACCTCGATCACCTCCCCTAGATTCTCGTGCCCGAACACGCGTCCGGTCTCCATCGACGTGCGCCCTTCGTACATGTGCAGGTCTGAACCACAGATGTTGGTGGTGGTGATTCGAACCAGTACATCCGTGGGCTTTTCGATTCTGGCATCCGCGACATTTTGCACACTGACGTCACGCGGGCCGTTGTAAACGATCGCTTTCATGGTGCTCTCCCGTTAGCAAACGACAGGAAAATTTCGTCTGCTCAGACTTATCTGTCAGAGAGAAGCGAAGGTATGTTCAAACGATTGTCGGTGGCGCCTGACGAGCGGCTAACCAGCAGGCATGATGTCGGACGGGCTGAATTTTTTGCTCTCGGCGCTATCTGCGTACAGCAGGTTCTTGAGTTGCAGCGCGTTCATCAGCGCGGCGCCACTGGCCGTATTGTCGAAGATGCACCACGCGTTTCCCTCAGCCGCGGCGAGTTTGAGCCGGGAGGCAAGACGTTCCAGAAACATCGGCTCGTAAGCGCTGTAGTAGATTCGCGGCGAGCCATGCAGACGCCAATACCTGAGATCTTTTGAACCGTGGGGCGACGCATCCGTGCCGATGCGCGATGGATCGACGACCGCCTGGGCCACTCGATGCGCAATCAACAACGGTTCGGCATCGATCCACGACGCGTGCCGTGGCTCCAGCACCAGCGCTCCTGAATACTGCGCTCGCAGCACCGTGAAAAAACGCTCCACCACCCCCTCTTCGAAGGCCAGTGACGGCGGCAGCTGGACTAACAGACTGCCCAGGCGGTTACCCAAACCTGAACATTGATCGAGAAACGCGTCCAGCAGTGGCTCACAGTCCACCAGGCGCTGCGCATGGGTGATTTGCTTGGGCACCTTCACACAGAATCGAAAGCCTGGCGGCACCGAGTCGGCCCAACGCACATACGTCTGTCGGCGATGTGGGCGATAGAACGAGCTGTTGATTTCGACGCCATTGAATTGCGACGCGTAGCGTTGCAGATGAGTGCCTGCTGCCGGGAAATGGATCGCGTGCTCACGCCCAAGACTCCAGCCAGCGCAGCCAATGAAGATCTGATGTTCGCTCAATTGATCGCCCTCGCTTCGCACCCGTCAATCTCGTACGGGATGAATCTTGCCGCTGAATACCTTGAAGCCATAGGTGTTGTAGATCAGCGTCACCGGAATCAGCACCGCGAAACCCACCAGCATGAATACCTGGCTTGCAGGACTGGAGGCCGCTGCCTGCAGCGTCAGGTTCGGCGGGACAATCAGCGGGAACAGTGCGACGATCATCAATCCGAACGCCAGGATGAAAATGCCCAATGCAGCGAATAGCGGCAAGAAATCGCGACGGGTTCCAAAGCCCACGATGAACCCGATTGAAAGGGCCAACACCATCGTGACTGCCGGCACCCAGACCCAGGTTTCTGATAGCCGCTGCGCATATCGGGTATCCAGCATCGTTGTCCAGACGAGCAAAATGACCAGCAGCAACAAGGTCATGGCGGCCAGGACCCTGGCCTGACGAAGCGAGCGCTGCCGGAGTTCACCTTCGATTCGCCAATAAAGCCAACTGGCGCCCAGCCATGTGTAGCCGACCACCAGCACCCCGCCGCAAAACAGCGGAAACGGGCTCAGCCATTCTCGGCCGTCCCCCGCGTATTGCCCGCCATGATTGGGTATGCCCTGAACCAGCGTTCCCAGGATCAGTCCTTGAATGGCACCCGTGAGGAGAGAACCGCACGCGTGCAGGGCATCGACGCAGCGCTTGATGGCATCGCTCGGTGCATAGTCGCGAAACTCCAACGCCATCGCGCGCACGATCAACGCCAAAAACATCAGAATGAACGGCATATACAACGCCGGCAGCAGAATCGAATAGGCCAGTGGGAACAACGCCAGCAGGCCACCGCCGCCCAACACCAGCCATGTTTCATTGGCATCCCAGATCGGCAAAATGCTGACCGCCATCGCCCGACGTTGCCGCCTGCAACGGGTTAGCCCCAGCAACACACCGACGCCCAGATCGGTGCCGTCAAGCAGCACATAATTGAGCACCGAAAACGCCAGGGCAGCGGCGGACAGCAGTGTGATCCAGTCATTATCCAGCATGGTTTGATGCCCTCAGGAATCACCGGTTTCCTCGGCCAGGGTTGGCTGCGGGCCAGGTTCATCCTGGTGCGGTGGCTTGCGCAGGATGCGCAACAGCACCCAGAGTCCGATGCCGAAGACCAACACGTAAAACCCCAGAATCGCCCAGGTCGAAGCAATCACCTGCTGACGCGACACCGACGACAGACTGTCAGCCGTGCGCAGCAGTCCATAGACGGTGTAGGGTTGGCGCCCCACTTCGGTCACCACCCAGCCACTGAGCATCGCCAGCAACCCGGCCGGTGCCATCAACAGACTGCTGCGCAACATCCAGCGTGTCGAATGCAATCGGCCTCGACTTCGCAACACCAGGCTGATCACGCCCTGCCCCAGCATCAACACCCCCAACCCGACCATGAGCCGGAACGCAAAAAACACCACCGGCACCGGTGGAATGTCTTCGGGGGGGAACTCATCCAGTGCGGCGATGGTGCCGGTCAGGTTGTAATGCAAGTACAGCGAACCGACGTGGGGAATGGCCACTTCCCAGTGATTGCGTCGTTGTGACATGTCCGGCACAGCGAACAAACGCAGGGGCTCGCCTTCACCTTCAGCCGGGCGGGTCCAGGAAGCTTCAATAGCCGCGACCTTCTGCGGTTGAAAGGCCAGTGTGTTCTCGGCATGAAAATGCCCCACTACGATTTGCACCGGCGCGAGCACGGCAATCGCCCACAGCGCCATCGAGTACTGAAGACGCGCCCTCGGGTTCTGCCGTGCCTTCAACAGTTGCCAGGCACTCGCGCCGGCCACCAGCGTGGCGGTCCCGATCAACGCCGCCAACGTCATGTGCACCAGCCGATAAGGGAACGACGGGTTGAAGATGATTGCCCACCAGTCCTGCGCAATGAAACGGCCATCGGCACTTATCGAAAAACCGGCCGGTGTCTGCATCCAGGAATTGGCCGAGAGAATCCAGAACGCACTGATCAACGATCCCGTGGCGACCGCACAAGTGGCCAGGAAATGCAGGCGCGGTCCGACCTTTTTCAATCCGAACAGCATGATCCCCAGAAACCCGGCTTCAAGGAAAAACGCCGCCAGCACCTCGTAGAACATCAGCGGACCTAGAATGTCTGCTGCCTGCGTCGAGAGCCGCGACCAATTGAGCCCGAACTGGTATTCCAGAATCAGACCCGACGCGGTACCTATCGCCACATTGAGGGCAAATATTTTCAGCCAGTAGCGGTAGACGTCCAGATAGATTTCTTGCCCACGCCACAGCCAGAGCGCTTCGAGTACCATCAGAAAGTTGGACAAACCGATGGTCAGGGCTGCCAGCACGATATGAAAACTGATGGTGATTGCGAACTGGACCCGCGCTGCCATCAATGCTGAATCAACTGCGTCCATGCTGTGTTCTCGCGATGTTCCCCGTAAAAACGACAGTGAAAATGCACATGGGCAGAACTCGCAGCGTGATTGCCCGGTTGACCCTTGGCGCCGTCAAACATTCCCCTCATTGCGCGATCGATGCATCGGGAGGCCCTTTGCAGACCTCCCCTGGCATCATCGGTCAGGACGTCCCCAATCCCCGGGAGAGGTCGGCCGGCGGATTGGACGCAATGGGTTGCTCCGAATCCATCCCGTGCTCTTCGGTGTGATCGGTGGTTTTGGTCACGGTATCGCGCACCGCTTCGTAGCCCTCCTGGGCCTGCTTCTTCACCTTGTCCACCAGCCCTGCGCTGGTACGTCCCATGTAGCGCTGCTCGGTGGTGGTCGTCGGCAACGCAGCGCCAATCATGGCACCCAGGGCAATGCCCGCCGCCGCGACCATCAGCGGTTGCTCCCTGAGCAATTGATTGAATTGCTGTCCCAGCACCTGGGAATTGCGCGCTAGACGATCACTGGCCTCATGCACCGCTTGGCTCACGCTTTCCTTGGTCGCACCAACATTGTCGCCCACACTGGCGGCCTTGTTTTTCAGCGATTGATAACCCTCTTTGATCGAGTCGCTGGTCTGGTGCAAATGCTCGCGTGCGCTGTCGAAGCCTTCCGACATACCATCCGCCCAATCCTCAAAACGATCCTGATCCGGCTCGGTGCGATGAGCCGGATACCTGACCGGCGGCCGGTTCTGGCTCATGATCAGCCACAGCAAACCGACCGAAGTCAGCACCGCAGGCACCGGATTATTGCGTACGCTGGTACCCAGGTTACGCAGGAACGTCGTGCCGTTGTTCTGCATCATGCCCCACGCCTGGTCGATCATCTGGCCCGGGGTGAACTTGCTTTCCAGCCGATCGACGATGTTGCCGATGCTGGCCCGCTGGGCGTCGATCTCACGCTCGATCTGTTCGGGGCTTTTTTCCGATTCGATGTCCAATTCGCTTTTCATGAGACTTTTCTCCGCAGCGCTTCCTGATCTTTATTCAAGGCGTCCATCGTCCGGTCAGGCTTGAAGTTGGACGGTTCGAATTGTTTTTTGCCCGACTGCAACATGGCGAACCCGACGATCATCACCACCACGCCGACAAGCAGTGCGGCCAGCCACGGCGCCATGAACGTGCTAAGCCCGTACACGGCAGACATCAACACAATGATGAAGCCCGCGAGCAGCACGATGGCGCCGCCCGCCACTGCCGCAATACCGGCCTTCAGGGTGGTGAGGCTGTTCTGAAGCTCGGCTTTGGCCAGCGCCAGTTCCTTGGTGAACAATGCGGGCACTTCGCGGGACAACTGGCGCAGCAGACCTACGACGGAAACGTCGTCAGGCTGTGCCAGCGGTCTTGCTCCCGGCAGATCTGGGTCGTTTATGTTCATCACCATTCTCCTTTGACGTTTGGCGAAGCCGGTGTCGATGCCCCGGCGAAGTCCGAAGGGTGGTCGTGCTCATTCGGCGACGATGGCGTGATACCGGTGGCCAGTCCGGGGTTGGTGTCGGTCGGGGAAGCCACCGACGTCTCATAAGGCCGATGAGCACCAAAGCCGCCCGTCGGCGGCATCGAACTGCCCTGCGCCGGGTCGTGTTCTGCGTGCGTGGTCACCGCTGCGGAACTGCCCGCCTTGAGGAACCGCGACAAGCCGAAGCCCAACGCGATGCTGCCGGCGATGAACAGCGCCGGATTGTTGCGCGCCAGTGCGGCGCCGTCATGCAACAGCTGTTCGGCACTCTTGCCGCGAAGGTTGCCCGCCAGCCCTGTCATGGACTCCGCCATGTCGGTGAGGTAGTCAGACATGCCCAGCGTGTCTTTATCCTCAAGTTCGGATACGAAGGATTTCGCCCCTTGGGCCAGCGCTTCGATCTGATCGGCGGCGGTGTCGCGGTACTGCCCGAACTGCGCATCGGCTTGCTGGCGCGCACCGCCCAGCGCTTCGGTCACGTCGTCCTTGAGATGCTGAAAGTCCTGTCCGGGTTTGCCGGCACCCGAATTCTCGGTCTGCCCCCCGGCCCTGCTGTCTGAAGTATTCATGTCGTCCCTCGCCTTCTGAATGAAAAGCGTCGTGGGAGTTCGCAGCGGGTTGCCCTGACTCCCTCATAGCAGAGGACGGATCAGTTCTGGGGGAGTTCAAAGCGGATGATGAGCGAGAGGGGGTATCCGACGTGTGATACTCAAACCTCCACCCTGTTGCGTCCTCCTTCCTTGGCGCGATAGAGACGCTCATCAGCCAGCTTCAGCACGCTTTCTGCCGTCGCGACGTCGGCGCTCAGACAGGCAATGCCGATGGAGATGGTCAACCTTCCAACCCCCGGGATCTCTGTGTCGGCGATCTGTTGGCGAATCCGCTCGGCAATGGACCTGGCGATTTCCAGCGGGGTATCGGGCAGGATCAGAGTAAATTCCTCGCCCCCTGCGCGGCAGGCCACGTCCGCCGAGCGGGAATTGTGCTTGAGGATGTCGGCGACCTGCTTCAGCGCAACGTCACCGGCGTCATGCCCGAAGGTGTCATTGACCCGTTTGAAGTGATCGATATCCAGCGCCAGCACTGAATAGTGTTGCCCGGCCTTCGTTAACAAAGCGAGTACGCCGTCCATGGCGCGTCGATTGGCCAGGCCGGTCAACGGATCACTTTGCGCCTCGTGGCTAAGCTGGCCGAGCTTTTGCTGAAGCAATTGCACGCCAGTCAGCATCGCCTGGCGAATGGCCGATGCGTCGCGGTACCAGGCATTGACGCGTTGCAGTTGGTCAAGGGTCTCGCTCGCGGCCAATTGATTGGCGGCAGCGGAGAGCTGGCGCAACGGCCTGGCGATCAGCCTGGTGCAGAGCAGAATCAGGCCGAAGCCGACAATGCCGGCAGGAATCATCCCGACAACCATTTCGCGCATGAGTGAGTCCAGCGTGGCAAGGCTACGCTGCGTGGGTTGCTGCACCACCACCGCCCAATGGGCGTCCGGTACCGGCGCAAAGCCGGTCAGCATCGGCACGCCTTTATAGTTCGGGGCAGCCATTGAACCGCCTTCACCGCGCAAGGCCGCATCCACCGACGAGCTCGAGCCCAGGATATCGCCGATTCTTTTCTGATCGGGGTGGTACAACAGTCGTCTGTTGCCGTCAGCCACGAAAGCAAAGGTGCCCTCGTGATGAAAGTGACTACTGATGACCGTGTGAAAAACGCCTTGCTTGAGCAGGTAGACAGAGCCGCCCACCACACCGAGAAATTCCCCGGACGGGTTGAAAACCGGTTGGGAAATAAACACCACCAGATTCCCGGCCAGGGACACATAGGCCGTGCTGACGAGCGGACGGCGCTCCTTGAGTGCCTGAACGATGCCTTGCGAAGACAACGGATTGCCGGCGATCTGCAAGGTGTCCGGATACGCCTGAAGCACCGTGCCGCGCGCATCCACGATGGCGATGGAGTTGAAGTCGGTACCCTGCGCCTGCAAGCGGACCGCCTCCTCGCGCAGCACCAGGGGATCGTTCCAATGTTCGGCGAGCGTGTTGGCGCTGTAGGTCAAGCGACTGTGCGCCGCACCGAGGAATTCACCGATGCTGGAGGCTACTTTCGCCGCATAGGCCCCATTGGCCTCCAGCGTCGAATGGATCAAGGCATCTCGCTGCACCCGATACGCGACAATGAGGCTGTTGCACAGCGTCGCCAGTACCGACAGCAAAACAAACAAAAGAATCAGCCCACGCAGATCGACGGGAAAGGGGCCGGATAGCTTCATGCAACCCTCCGCGGTGCCGCAGGGGTGATAAACGCTAAAGAGCAAAGGCGCAATTTTCAATCCACGAAGGAGTGTCGGATGCCCATCTCGCCGTGTCGCGCGACTCGGGCAGTGCGCATTGCAGGATAGGCAGAGTCCGTTGGTTTGTCACATTCCTGAGCGCGCAAATACCGTCAGACGTGCAGTCCTCAGGTTCTGACGCCTACCGTGTGAACTTGCTCACAACAACTACACTGAAAATGCACCGGACGGCTAAAAGTCAGTTTATGTCCGCAAAACTTGTGCAATATCAGGGGTATTCGCTAGTGCAACGTTGCAAGGACGCAGTTCAACCCTCCCCTCATGTCCGAGGCAATCGATTCTGAATGCGCTACCTGGCCTTCATCATCTTAGTGGTCACCATTGCCGTCCTGTGCCTAGCGCTCTACGGTTGGTATTGCCACCTTCGCGATGACCACGATGACTTTGTCTGAGCGTGCCCTCCTTCGACATTGCCAGCGCTCGACTCCCTTTCCAGCTTGCCATCCTTGATGGCTGTACCTTCCAACGGCCAGCCAATTGACGGCCATTGGCCAACACTCCTCCCGTTGTTCATTCACTATCCGCAAAACCGTCTATGTTGTAAGTGACAGGTCCATGCCGGGCCAGTAGTGCGCTGATGGAGTTCTTATGAAAAGGACCAATCTTGCAGCTGTTGTCACCGCAGTACTTGCAGTCATCATTCCCGCCACCTCGAACGCCACGCTATCTGCTGACCCGGTTTTCACCTTCGGTGTGCTTGGCAGCTACAGCAAACTCAAATTCGAAGGGCATCGGTCTACGGACACCGAGCACATGCCCGAAGGCGGATTGTTTTTAAACTTCGGCAACAAGATGACCGCCCGGACCGGCCTTGTCTTCAGCGCAGAAATCAGTGGGCAATACTCCGAGAGACAAAACCAGAAAGTGAAAGACGGGCAAGCTGACCTGGACCTGGGCTGGCGGTTTGCCCTGGATGCGCAAAACTATCTCGATCTCTTGCTGGGGGGGGGTTACAAGTGGAATCGTTTCGACCCGGACTACAAGAAATACGAGACTGAGCTCACCAGTCGGACGCCTTTCGCCAAGGCCGCCATTGGCTACAACCATCTGTTCAGCGCCTCGACTTTGCGCCTGGAGGCTGGCGTCAGAAAGACCCTCGACGGCGACGCGGAGTTGAACATTCACGGGGTCAATAGCTCCACCGTTGACTTGAAGGACACCACCAATCCTTTTGTCGAACTGAGCTGGCTGATGAATCAGCAAGGGGCTTTTCCGCTGGTCGCGACCCTGTACTTCAACCGTTTCAAATATGACCTGGACGGTCAATTCAAGCTGACCGACTACGACAAACAGACCCGAGATGAATACGGCTTGAAAATAGGCATCGTGTTCTGACAAAAAAGCCCACTGACCGGTGCCGGTTCAGTGGGCTTTTTTCACATCAGTGTCCCGTCCTGAATAAGGTTTACACCTTCTGACCTATTTTCAGGAGGGAGCAATGGATTCGGGGAAAAGGCGCAGTCAGCGCGATTACACGCTGGCTTTTAAATTGTCGGTGGTCGATCAGGTCGAAAAGGGCGAGTTGAGTTATAAAGAGGCTCAACGGCGCTATGGCATCCAGGGTCGGTCAACGGTGTTGGTGTGGTTACGCAAGCATGGTCGGCAGGATTGGAGCCAAGGCGCGTCTATTCGAGTGCTGAGGAAGAGTTCCATGGCCGAGTCCACGGTACCGCTGTCACCCGAGCAGCGGATCAAAGAGCTTGAAGAACAGCTTGAACTGAGCAATCAAAAGGCTCAGTTTTTCGAGGCTGTCGTAAACGTCTTGAAGAACGACTACGGTGTATCCATCGTAAAAAAGCGACCCGGCAAGTCCTCGCGCAAGGGCAAGTCAAAGACCTGAGTATCAGCAGGGCTTGCCTGTTCATGGGCATTTCACGTCAGGCTTACTACAAGCGCAACCGAGCGTTTGATGCGAAGGCTAGCGACGATCAAAAGGTCGTGGATTTCGTCTTGGAAAAGCGGCGGCGCCAGCCAAGGCTGGGAACACGCAAGCTGCATTATATGCTGCAGGCCGAAGCAGAAACGAGTCTGCGGGTGGGGCGCGATCGCCTGTTCAGCATCCTGCGAGAAGCGCGAGAATTGGTCCCTCGCAAGCGGGCATACCACAAGACCACCCACAGCCATCATCGATTTCGCCGCCATCCAAACCTACTCAAGGCAGGCCCGCAGCAAATCATTGCCTGTGCTCCTGAGCAAGTTTGGGTTGCGGATATAACCTATCTGCCTACCCAGGAGAGCGTTGCTTATCTGAGCCTGATCACCGACGCCTACTCGCGCAAAATAGTGGGACATCATGTGCATGAGAGCTTGCATACAGAGTCGGTGCTCAAAGCGCTGAAGAAGGCTGTAGGAGGAAGGAAAACCAAGCAGCCGCTGGTTCATCACTCAGACCGTGGGGCGCAGTATTGCTCCGACCTTTATCAGCGTTTTCACACCAAGCACGGGGTCATTTGTTCGATGACCGATGGCTATGACTGCTATCAGAACGCGATGGCGGAGCGAATAAACGGGATTTTGAAGACGGAGTTTTTGCTGCATCGCCCCAAGAACCTGGCCGACGCGGTGAGAATGGTTGATGAATCGGTGCTGATCTACAACGCGGAGCGGCCACATCTGGCCTTGAAATACAAAACGCCCGATGCGGTGCATCGGGCGTTTTGAGACTGAAACAGGTGTAAACCTATTTCAGGACTAGACAGTGCTTGCGGTCGGATCGGCTGATCCACGACACTGTCCGACCTGCGTGAAACAATTATTTCGTTGTGGAGGCTGCCGTCATGGCCCACGAACTCTATACCCGTACCAACCAGAAGATTTACTTCGCCGGCCTGTCGCTTGAAGCGCTCGCAAAAGCGGAGGAGGGGCGGGCGATGAATTCCCTGGCCCTGATTCAGGCCGGTCGCGAATCAGCGCTGTTTCACCTGTACGGAGCGCTGCTGGGCCTGTGCCACGAGATTGCCGGATTCTATCGTTTGCCCCAGGCCAATGCTCCTCGTGCAGAGTTGCTGTTGACTCGCGAAGTGTTGGACGCCATCGCCATCCCGGAAATGGCCGAAATGGTCGAGTTGGCCAATAACCCGGAAACATGGCTGGCCAAACTGCTGTCTGCCCATGCCGCGCTTTTTCAACCGCCACGCGCGCCTCGCAAGCCTAAAGGGGATGTCACACAGCCGCTGATCCTCGCCGTCAACCTGGATGAAGAGGACGCGCCTGAAGAGTTGAGCCGGGATGAGCTGGAGAGCTGGCGTCAGAACCTTAAAGGGTTGGCGATCCGTTTTCGCGAAGGGTTGAACGAGTGCTGACAGGCGTCTCTGCACGATGGCTGTTGGTCAAGATCCCAAGCGCAGCCTGTGCGATGCCTATATAATCCCCGCCTTTCGTGGAGAACACACCTATATGCCAACGTCCTTTCTAGAAATTGTCGAGTTACCAGACGGCCGAATCGAGCTGCGCAGGGCCGAGGACGAGGGTTCTCTGGTTACTTTGGATTTCTCCGAGGACGCCAAAGCGTTTTTGCAAGGGCAGCACGTGGAAGTCGCCAAGGCGATGTTGAGCGTGGGTGTTCAGATGGCAGGTCGCCTGGTTGAAGGCGAATTCGACAAGGATGAGGGTACGCGGGTTCTTCATTGATGCCCGTCCGTCGCTTTTTTTGATGTCGCTATTCATCGGCTTCTCTGTCCTTGGAGAAGCCTCGCGCCTTTAATGTCGCACCCGATATTTGCCCATTAACCCAGTCGAATATTCAAGCTTTGAGCATCGCCAATACGAGCGGCGCTGATCAGCTGCTGCCGCGAATTGGCGTTTAACGGGTTGAGCCAGCTGACAACCGTGTGGCTACGACCCAGGCGCAATGCCTCGCAGGTCAGTTGCTGTGCACTCTGGCTGCCGCGTGGTTGCAGCAAGAGAATGCGTTCGCGGTTCAGGCCGGCATCGCGTAACCAGGTTTGAGTCAGGCTGGCTGGCGGGGCAATCAGTGTGAGCCAGCGAGCGTCCTGGTCCTGGCTCAGTTCCCTGAGAATCGGTGCGAGAAGGTTCAGGCAGTTCCCGGCTGCGCCACGCAGCGACAACTCACTGAAAACCTCGGGTTCGGCGCTCCAGGGCGCCTCGGCCACGTCTTTGAGGATCGGCGCCAATGGCTGCGCCATGAATGCCTCGAACAGTGACAGTTGGGCTTGCTGTGGTGAAGTCTGTGGGAAGTGCATGGAGCCTCCGTTAGCGGCGAATGACGCCGACACTCAATCCTTCGATCATCAGTTCCTGATCTTGAAGGTTCACTTCGATAGGGGCGAACTCGGGGTTTTCGGCAATCAGCCAGACTTTGCTTCCATCCCGCTTGAAGCGCTTGACGGTCACTTCGTCACCGATCCGTGCGACTACGATCTGACCATTTCTCGCTTCGCGGGTGGTATGGACTGCCAGCAGGTCACCGTCGAAAATACCGACATCCTTCATGCTCATGCCATGGACGCGCAGCAGGTAGTCAGCGCGCGGATGGAAAAAGGCGGGATTGATGTTGCATGACTCTTCGATATGCTGTTGCGCCAGAATCGGGGCGCCAGCTGCGACCCGCCCGATGATGGGCAGGGTGGAGTCGTCGGCCTTGGCTTCAAAGCCAGGGATACGAATGCCGCGGGACGCACCGGGCGTCATCTCGATCGCGCCTTTGCGAGCAAGGGCCTTGAGGTGTTCTTCCGCGGCGTTGGGCGACTTGAAGCCCAGTTCCTGAGCAATTTCCGCGCGGGTCGGCGGGTAACCGTTGTCTTCCAGGCATCGTTTGATGAAGGCCAGAATCTCTGCTTGGCGTGGCGTCAGCTTTAGCATATTGATCGCTCTGTCTTTTTATACAGTGACTGGGATTATATACAGTGAAACGGTCTTGGCAATGCCCCTTTTTTTCTTGCCCGCCGGACGGTCGAGGAACCAGTAGATTGAAGCTTTGCCGTTGTGTGGTTAAATGTCTGACCGGCCATTTCCAAAAGTGACCGCCAAGCTTGACAATGCACGGGCTGAAACGTATGTTTCAAACAAGTGTTTGTCAGGCGGAGTAGCCATGGCCCAGTCGGAAACCGTTGAACGCATCCTTGATGCAGCCGAGCAGTTGTTCGCGGAAAAGGGTTTCGCGGAAACCTCGTTGCGTTTGATCACCAGCAAGGCCGGTGTCAATCTGGCGGCAGTGAATTATCACTTCGGCTCGAAGAAGGCGTTGATCCAGGCGGTTTTCTCGCGCTTCCTCGGTCCGTTCTGCATCAGCCTCGATAAAGAGCTGGAGCGCCGTCAGGCCAAGCCTGAAATGAAGCCGACGCTCGAGGAACTGCTTGAAATCCTCGTCGAGCAGGCGCTGGTGGTGCAGCCACGCAGCGGCAATGATCTGTCGATCTTCATGCGTTTGCTGGGTTTGGCGTTCAGTCAAAGCCAAGGGCACTTGCGTCGCTATCTGGAAGACATGTACGGCAAGGTTTTTCGTCGTTATATGATGTTGGTCAATGAAGCGGCGCCGCGTATCCCTCCCATCGAATTGTTCTGGCGCGTGCACTTCATGCTGGGTGCGGCGGCGTTCAGCATGTCCGGCATCAAGGCCTTGCGCGCGATTGCCGAGACCGACTTCGGTGTCAATACGTCCATTGAGCAAGTCATGCGCCTGATGGTGCCGTTCCTGGCTGCCGGCATGCGGGCCGAAACGGGTGTCACCGACGCGGCCATGGCCACCGCGCAGTTGCGTCCGCGTAGCAAATCGACATCGGTTGCCGCCAAGGTTTAACCGCTCACGGGTGGGCGCGGCAGCTGACATCCGTTAAGCTAGCCGCCCATGCCGACTCTCGTTCTGAACCCGCTCCCCATTGATATCGCCGACCTGCCGGGCACTGCCCTCGGCGGCGATTTGGCGCGAGCCGGGTTTATCGTTATCAAGGAATCTCTATGACTGCTGGCCTGCAAGGCTCGTTGATGGTGGACGTCGCCGGTACCTGGCTGACGGCTGAAGATCGCCAATTGTTGCGCCAGCCCGAAGTGGGCGGCCTGATCATTTTCGCTCGCAACATTGAGCATCCACGCCAGGTGCGTGAATTGAGTGCGGCAATTCGTGCCATACGTCCTGACATGTTGTTGGCGGTGGATCAAGAGGGTGGGCGGGTTCAGCGCCTGCGACAGGGATTCATCCGTTTGCCGGCGATGCGCGCGATTGCCGATAACCCCAATGCCGAACACCTGGCCGAGCAATGTGGCTGGATCATGGCCACTGAAGTGCTGGCGGTGGGTCTGGACCTCAGCTTTGCTCCGGTACTGGACCTCGACTATCAGCGCAGCGCCGTCGTTGGCACTCGCTCTTTCGAGAGCAATCCCGAGCGCGCCGCTCAACTTGCCGGTGCGTTCATCCGCGGTATGAATACCGCCGGTATGGCTGCGACGGGCAAGCATTTTCCTGGTCACGGCTGGGCTGAGGCGGATTCTCACGTAGCGATCCCGAATGACGAGCGCAGCCTCGACGAAATCCGTGCCAACGACCTGGTGCCGTTCGCAAAATTGAGCAAGCAACTGGCTGCCGTCATGCCTGCGCATGTCATTTATCCACAAGTCGATTCCCGGCCTGCCGGTTTTTCTCGTCGTTGGCTGCAGGATATTCTGCGGGGCGAACTGCAATTTGATGGTGTGATTTTCAGCGATGACCTGTCCATGGCAGGTGCCCATGTGGTTGGCGATGCCGCCAGCCGCATTGAAGCTGCGTTGACTGCTGGCTGCGACATGGGTCTGGTGTGCAACGATCGTGCGGCCGCCGAGTTGGCCCTGAGCGCCGTGCAACGCCTGAAGGTCAAGCCATCTGCGCGCATTGCGCAGATGCGCCGTCAGTCGTTTGCCGCTATCGAATACCGTCAGGACCCGCGGTGGCTGGCGGCAGTCGGTGCACTCAAAGAAGCTCAATTGATTGATTAAGGACTGCTTATGACGGTTTACGCGATTATCGGTGGTACCGGTCTGACTCAACTCGAAGGCCTGAGCATTCGTCAGTCATTGGCAGTGGAGACGCCTTATGGCGCCCCTTCAGCCGAGATTCAGGTCGGCGAATTCGCGGGCAAGGAAGTGCTGTTCCTTGCGCGTCACGGCCACCCGCACCGCTTTCCACCGCATCAGGTCAACTACCGCGCCAACCTCTGGGCACTGAAGCAGGCGGGTGCAGAAGCCATTCTCGCGGTCAACGCCGTGGGCGGGATTCACGCCGCCATGGGCACCGGGCATTTCTGTGTGCCCCATCAGTTGATCGACTACACCAGCGGTCGCCAGCACACCTATTTTGCCGATGACCTGGAACAGGTCACGCATATCGATTTCAGTTATCCATACAGCGAGCCGCTACGTCAGCAACTGATCGCGGCACTGGCGGCTGAAGGCGTTGGCTACAGCAGTCATGGCGTATATGCCTGTACTCAGGGCCCGCGTCTGGAGACGGTGGCGGAAATCGCACGTCTGGAGCGTGACGGCTGCGACATCGTCGGTATGACGGGTATGCCGGAGGCGGCGCTGGCCCGGGAGCTGGAACTGGATTACGCCTGTCTGTCGCTGGTGGTGAATCCGGCGGCAGGCAAGTCGACGGCGGTGATCACCATGGCCGAGATCGAGCAGGCGTTGCATGACGGGATGGGCAAGGTGAAATCGACTTTGGCGCGGGTACTCAAGGGCTGAGTCTGGTTTGATTGCGCGTTGAGTTCTTCGCAGGCAAGCCAGCTCCTACAGGTTTGGTGTCGTTCGCAGGGGTTGTGTTCGACGCGGTTACTGTGGGGGCAACGTCTGGCTTGATGGTGCGTTGAGTTTCTCGCTGGCAAGCCAGCTCCTACAGGTTTGGGGTTGTTCGCAGGGGTGTGTTCGACGCGGACACTGTAGGAGCTGGCTTGCCAGAGAAGAGGCCGGATCAGGTGCCGAGAGTCTCAGCGCTTTTCAAGCTTATCCGGCAATGGTGCAAACAACGCCTCGATATCATCGCTCTGCAGTTTCCAGTCCCCAGCCTGGCGTCCATCCAATACGCCTGCCGCCAGGTCGGATTTTTCCTTCTGCAGATGCTGAATTTTCTCCTCCACCGTTCCTCGGGCAATCAGCTTGTAGACGAATACCGGCTTCTCCTGTCCGATGCGATACGCGCGGTCGGTTGCCTGGTTTTCCGTCGCCGGGTTCCACCACGGATCGTAGTGAATCACGGTGTCTGCTTCGGTCAGGTTCAGGCCAACGCCTCCGGCCTTCAGGCTGATCAGGAAAATCTGACGCTTGCCGCTCTGGAATTCCTTCACTGGCGTTCGCCGGTCGCGGGTCTGCCCGGTCAATAACGCATAAGCGACGCCGCGTTTTTTCAGCTCGTCCTCGATCAGCGACAGCATTGAAGTGAATTGCGAGAACAGTAGAATCCGCCGGCCTTCTTCAAATAATTCTTCGAGCATCTCCATCAGGCTGTCGAGCTTGCCTGACGTGCTGCCGCGCGCTGGCAGGGTGGCGTCGTTGACCAGGCGCAAATCGCAGCACACCTGCCGCAGTTTCAGCAGCGCTTCAAGAATGATGATCTGACTACGCGCCACACCCTTGCGTGTGATCTCGTCGCGGACTTTCTTGTCCATGGCCAGGCGCATGGTTTCGTAAACGTCACGCTGGGCTTCGTTGAGTTCGACCCAGTGGATGATTTCGGTTTTTGGCGGCAGTTCGGTGGCCACCTGTTCCTTGGTTCGGCGCAGGAGGAAGGGTTTTATCCGGCCGTTGAGGTGCTGAAGTCGTACTTCGCTGGTGCGCTTTTCAATCGGCACGCGGTAATCGCGGTTGAAGCTTTTTACATCGCCGAGCCAGCCGGGCAGCAGGAAATGAAACAGCGACCAGAGTTCACCGAGATGGTTCTCCAGTGGCGTGCCGCTCAGGCACAGGCGTTGGCGTGCATTCAGTTCGCGAGCCGCCTGGGCCGCCTTGCTGGTCGGATTCTTGATGTACTGCGCTTCATCCAGCACCAGTATGTGAAAAGGCTGCGCCGCGAGGCGTTCGACATCCTTGGGCAGTAACGCGTAGGTCGTCAGAATCAGGTCGTAATCGGCCATTTTTTCGAAGTGTTTCTTGCGGCCGGCACCGTACAGCGCCAGCACTTTGAGCTGCGGCGTGAAATGTGCCGCTTCGTCGAGCCAATTGGGAATCAGGCTGGTGGGCATGACCACCATGCAGGGTCGATCAAGGCGACCGGCAATTTTCTCGGTGAGAATGTGTGCCAGCGTCTGTAGGGTTTTGCCTAGGCCCATGTCATCCGCGAGTATCCCGCCCACTTCCAGTTGTCGCAACGACTGCATCCAGCTCAGGCCTTCGAGCTGGTAGGGGCGCAATGTTGCGTTCAAGCCTTCCGGCGCGGCAGCGGTGTAATCCTTGATGTCGCGCAGGCGTTGGGCAAAGGTGCGTATCTGTTCGCCACCCTCCCAAAGAAGCGGCAAGCCTTCCAGCGGGTTCAGTCGTGTGGCATCGGCCTTGCTCAGGCGCAGCGTGGTTTCGCCGGGTTCCTGCAGGTAGAACTCGCCGAGGGTCGCCAGCACCGGTTTCAATCGGCCGAAGGGCAGAGCGACCTGCAGTGGGCCGTGCTCGGAGTTCGGTCGATGGGGGATGTTCACCAGGATCAACTCGTCGTCACGACGCCGGGCCAGGCGTTCCGGGTTGAGGATTTCGGTGTGCGAACGCATCAGATTGAGCAGGATCGGCAACAGGCTCAGTCGTTCGCCGTTGACGATGATTCCGAGTTCCAGATCGAACCAGTCGCGCTCCGGTGCCTGCTCAACCGTGGCGTACCAGTCGTCCACGGCGGTCAGGTCAAAACCGAAGTCTTCGTCGATCTGCAATTCCCAGCCCTGAGTGCGCAGCTTAGGCAGTTCGTTGAGGGTGAAGGTCAGCCAGGCGCTGTCGTTGACCATCTCGAACAGTTCGCCAGCACTTTCCGGCAGGGCCTTGCTTTGCCGGGTGGCGATCTTGAACCCGAGGATTCGCAGCTGTTCGCGGTAGGACTGCTCCACTTCCGGATGACGTTTTATCCGCAGTGTCTGAGTCTCCTGGCGAATCAGGATGTCGGTATTTTTCTGGCCGCTAACGTATTCGTCCAGATAACTGAATGACAGCGCCGCACGATGCTGGATATAGCGCTGCATTCGCCCGTTGCGCGGCTCGAAGGCGCTGAACTCGATGCTTGCCAGCCACAGGCGCGGCACCGGTTGCACGTTGTCTACCAGTACTTGCGGCGGCGCTTTCGGGTTTCTGTTTTCCAGTACGGCCTGGAGTTTTTCCAGAAGTTCGGCATCTTTCGCCGCCGCCGGATAGTCGAGGGTTTCCTGCACTTGCAGCAGCACCGCTGCACAATGTTTGCAGTTGTTGTGGACCGGGCAGGAGCATGTCGCATCGACCATCAGCAAGGTGCCTTTGGCCGACTCGCGCAGGCGAATGGTCTGCCGGTAAACGTTACCACCAGAGCCCTCGCATGCCGCGATGATCGTAGCGTCGCCCGCCTCGACGATCCTGACTCGGTTTTCCAGTGCGTAGCGGCGGCCACGCTCCAGGCTCTGTTCCTTGAATCGGCTGACCCAGGAAGGTCCCAGGGGTTTGCTCAGGGTCGCGGACATTGGGTTTCAATCAGTCAGGGACGACTTCAGGGGCTTCCCGGGGTGCGGGCGCCGTCAAGGAAGTAATCTTGATCAGCAGGCCCAGGTGGCCGTTGTCGAGGAAGTTGAGCTGGCCATTCTTGGTGTGGCTTTCCTGTTTCAGGCGTTCGCTGGCGGTGACCAGACCTTCGCTGTCGAACTGGTTGACCCAAAAATCGGCGTCTACATCGGTGAAGCGTCCAAGCGTCAGGTTCAGGGTGCCTTCAATCGGATATTGGCCGAATTGCTCCTTGCCGTCGCTGATCGCCACCTTGACCGCGGTCTCACCGAGCGTCTGCTGCCATGCCTTGTGCAACAGGACGCTGTATTCGTTGCTGGCAGTGAGCTTTTCCACTTCAGGATTCAGGCTCGGCGTACGTAAGCTGTCCTGGCTGACGGGCTGGGCACCCGCCGCCCAGTCTTCCGGCGCGGCGCGGACGACAATCGCCGGTACGGCGTTCTGACGCACCAGAATCATTTCAACTTGATACAGATCATCGGCAAATACCGATGGCGCGACCAACGCGATCAACAAGGTCAGTGAGCGAAACAGGCGCATGCGGCGTCCTTCAAGCAGTTTTCGGGATGAGGCGCTCGAGCAGCGCCTCTACAGTATTAAAGCGCTCTTCCGGACGCTCCATCGGAACCATGAACTTGAACATCGTGGCTCCTTCGAATTTGTAACGTTTTGGCTGGCTCTGGATCAGCTTGATCAGGGTCAGCGGGTCGACCGGTGTCTGCGCCGCGAACTCGATGCGCCCACCTTGCGGCCCGCCATCGACTTTCTTGATACCCAGTATCTCGGCCTGCAATTTCAGGGCAGTGATGCGCATCAGGTTCTTGGTCGGCTCCGGCAGCAGGCCGAAACGGTCGATCATCTCCACCTGCAAGTCCTTGAGGCCTTCCTCGTCGGTAGCCGAGGCGATGCGCTTGTAAAGAATCAGGCGGGTGTGAACGTCCGGCAGATAGTCTTCGGGAATGAGCGCAGGTACACGCAGGTTGACTTCCGGACCACCGCCCAGCGGTTGATCGAGGTTCGGCTGCTCGCCCTTGCGGATCGACTTCACGGCGCGCTCGAGCATTTCCATGTACAGGGTGAAACCGACCGCCTGGATCTGCCCGCTCTGACCGTCCCCGAGCAATTCGCCAGCGCCACGGATTTCGAGGTCGTTGGTAGCAAGCACGAAGCCCGCACCGAGGTCCTGGGTGTTGGCAATCGCTTCCAGGCGCTTTTCCGCGTCAGTGGTGATTTGCTGGCGCGGCGGTGTCAGCAAGTAGGCATACGCCTGGTGGTGACTGCGTCCGACGCGGCCGCGCAACTGGTGCAGCTGCGCCAGGCCGAACTTGTCGGCACGCTCGATGATGATGGTGTTGGCGCTCGGCACGTCGATGCCGGTCTCGATGATGGTCGAGGCAATCAGCACGTTGAAGCGCTTGTGGTAGAAGTCGCTCATCACCTGTTCGAGTTCGCGTTCGCGCATCTGCCCGTGGCCGATGCCGATCCGCGCTTCGGGCACGAGTTCGGCGAGGTCGGCGGCACATTTCTCGATGGTTTTCACATCGTTGTGCAGGTAGTAGACCTGGCCGCCACGCAGCAGCTCACGCAGCAGGGCCTCTTTGACCGTGCTTTTGTTCTGCTCCATGACGAAGGTGCGCACCGACAGGCGACGGGCCGGCGGCGTGGCGATGATCGAGAGATCGCGCATGCCTGAGACCGCCATGTTCAGCGTGCGCGGAATCGGCGTGGCGGTCAGGGTCAGGATGTCGACTTCGCTGCGCAGCGCCTTCAACTGTTCTTTCTGGCGCACGCCGAAGCGGTGTTCTTCGTCGATGATCACCAGGCCGAGGTTTTTGATCTTTACGTCGTCCTGCAACAGCTTGTGCGTACCGATGACGATGTCGATCTTGCCTTCTGCAAGGTCAGCGACCGCTGCGTTGACTTCCTTGGTCGACTTGAAGCGGCTCATCACTTCCACGGTCACCGGCCAGTCGGCGAAGCGGTCGCGGAAGCTGTTGTAATGCTGCTGGGCGAGCAGGGTGGTTGGCACCAGGATCGCCACCTGACGACCGCCATGCACGGCGATAAATGCGGCGCGCATGGCCACTTCGGTCTTGCCGAAACCTACGTCGCCGCACACCAGACGATCCATCGGTTTTGGCGCAAGCATGTCTTCGCGCACGGCGTCGATGGTGGTTTGCTGATCGGGCGTTTCTTCGAACGGGAAGCCGGCGCTGAAGGTGGCGTAGTCGGCTTTCGGGTCGGCGAAGGCGTAGCCTTCACGGGCGGCACGACGGGCATAGATGTCGAGCAGTTCTGCCGCCACGTCGCGCACCTGTTCGGCAGCCTTGCGCTTGGCTTTCTGCCAGGTCTCGGAGCCGAGGCGGTGTAGCGGGGCCAGGGCGTCGTCACTGCCGGTGTATCGGGCGATCAAATGCAGGTTGGCCACCGGCACGTAGAGCTTGGCGCCTTCGGCGTATTCCAGGGCGAGGAATTCCGCGGTCTGGCTGTCGATTTCCAGGGTCGCCAGGCCCAGGTATCGGCCGACGCCATGATCGATGTGTACCACCGGCGCGCCTTCGCGCAATTCGGTGAGGTTCTTGATGACCGCGTCGTTGTTGGCGTCGGCGCGTTTTTCGCGGCGACGGCGTTGCATCACGCGTTGACCGAACAGCGGGCTTTCGGCAACCAGTGCCAGGGCCGGTTCGTCCAGCAGCAAGCCTTCATCCAGTGGCGCGATGGTGATCGCCAGTCGATCCTTGCCCGCGACGAAGTCCGGCCAGCTGTCGACGGTTTTCGGTCGCAGCTTCAGGCGCTCCAGCAGTTCGAGCAGCACTTCGCGACGGCCCGCGGACTCGGCGGTAAACAGCACGCGTCCGGGGAACTCATCGAGGAAGTTCGCCAGTGCCGCCAACGGCTGGGTAGCCTTGGCTTCGATCGCAAGGTTGGGCAACTCTTGAGCGGGGAAGCGTTCGCGACCGGCGCCGCTTTCGACATCCTGTTGACTGGCGACCACGCGCGGCCAGTTCTTCAGGCGCGCGAAGCAGTCTTCCACCGGCAGGAACAACTCGGCGGGTGGCAATAAAGGACGGGATGGATCGACGCGGCGCTCTTCGTAGCGATTGCGTACATCGTTCCAGAAGTTTTCCGCGGCCTGCTCGATGCCTGGCAGCGAGAACACTTGGGTGTCCTGGGGCAGGTAATCGAACAGGGTCGAGGTTTCGTCGAAGAATAGCGGCAGGTAGTACTCGATACCGGCCGGGGTAATCCCGCTGCTCAAGTCCTGGAAAATCGGGCAGCGGCGGAAGTCGACGTCGAAGCGCTCACGGAACCGCGCCTTGAAGCGGGTGACCGCATCCTTTTGCAGCGGAAATTCCCGGGCCGGCAGCAGCTTGACCGAATCGACCTTGTCGATGGAGCGCTGATTTTCCGGGTCGAAGGTGCGCAGGGTTTCGATTTCGTCGTCGAACAGGTCGATGCGATAGGGCAGTTTACTGCCCATCGGGAACAGATCGATCAGCGAACCGCGTACGGTAAATTCGCCATGCTCGTACACGGTGTCGACGTAGCGGTAGCCGGTCGCTTCCAGGCGGGTGCGCATTTGTTCGACGTCGAGCTTCTGCCCGACGTCGAGCACCAGGCTGCTGCCGAGCAGGAACTTGGTTGGCGCCAGACGATGCAGGGCCGTAGTGATCGGCACGACCAGCACGCCATGCTCCAGCTCCGGCAGCCGGTACAAGCTGGCAATGCGCTGGGAAATGATGTCCTGGTGCGGCGAAAACAGGTCGTAGGGCAGGGTTTCCCAGTCGGGGAAATGCAGCACAGGCAAATCCGGAGCGAAGAAACTCAGCTCCTGTTCCAGCCGTTCAGCACTTTGGCTATCGGCGGTCAGCAGCAAGGTAAAGCGCTTGGCAGCGCTCGCAGCCTCGGCAATGGCCAGGCTGAGGGCGGCACCGGGCAGGTTGCCCCAGTGCTGTTTACCTGCCGCGGCAGGGAGAAGCGGTAGACGCAGAACGGGCACGGAAGGTTGAGCTCCAAGCGTTGCGACAAAGTCGGTAATTGTAGCGGTCAAGGGTGCCGCCTGTCAGTTGCAGACTGTGTCTATTACGCAGGTTTGGCGAAATGTAGTGGTAAAGACAAAAAACGCCGGTTTTTTACTGATAAACAACGGATATGTAGTGGTAAAACGAGCAGGTGTTACGGAGGGTTACGGATAAGGTAGCGTTGTCTCCAAAAAAATGACGGCGCTGCGAGCCCCGGTTTTATTGGGCTCCAGCGGGGCGTGATTTTTTTGAAGGCGAATTTGTTACCGGTTGCACGACAGGCGCGCATTGCTACACGCGTCACAGGGCGGCATAATGTAGCCCCTTTTTTCTGCCCCTACATGTGGAAGGTTCCCGTGACTCAGAAGCCCGACCAGTGTCTTGGTGAATGGATCGACCGTGAAGCACTCGCAGAAGCGATGATTCCGCTTATCGGTCAGCTCTACCGCAATAACAACGTGGTGAGCTCGATCTATGGCCGCAGCCTGATCAATCGTTCAGTCATTGCGATTCTCAAAGCTCACCGCTTTGCTCGTCACCGTCAGTCCGACGAAAGCGAGCTGTCCGTCCACGAAACATTCCCGCTGATCAAGGCGATGAGCGAACTCAAGCTCGGCGCCGCTTCGGTGGATCTGGGCAAGCTGGCGGCCAAGTTCAAGGCCGAAGGCAATGGCCGTACTGCCGAGCAGTTCGTCCGTGAAGAACTGGCTGACGTGGTTGGTCAGCAGAACGCTTCCGCCCGCAAAGGCACCGACGTTGTCCTGTACGGCTTCGGTCGTATCGGCCGTCTGCTGGCGCGCATCCTGATCGAGAAAACCGGTGGTGGCGACGGCCTGCGTCTGCGCGCCATCGTGGTCCGCAAGGGCGCCGAGAACGATCTGGTCAAGCGTGCCAGCCTTCTGCGTCGCGACTCGGTCCATGGTCCGTTCGATGGCACCATCACCATTGATGAAGCCAACAACACCATCACCGCCAACGGCAACCTGATCCAGGTGATCTACGCCAAGAGCCCGGCCGAAGTCGACTATACCCAGTACGGCATCGAAAACGCTCTGATCGTCGACAACACCGGTGTATGGCGTGACGCCGATGGCCTGGGCCAGCACCTGGCCTGCCCGGGCGCTGCCCGCGTGATCCTCACCGCACCTGGCAAGGGCGCGCTGAAGAACATCGTGCATGGTATCAACCACGGCGAAATCACCCCTGACGACAAGATCATCTCGGCGGCTTCCTGCACCACCAACGCCATCGTGCCGGTGCTCAAGGCAGTCAACGACAAGTTTGGCATCGTCAACGGCCACGTTGAAACCGTTCACTCGTTCACCAACGACCAGAACCTGATCGACAACTTCCACAAGGGCAGCCGTCGTGGCCGCGCCGCGCCGTTGAACATGGTGATCACCGAGACCGGTGCCGCCACCGCAGCCGCCAAGGCGCTGCCAGTGCTCAAGGGCAAGCTGACCGGCAACGCGATCCGCGTTCCTACGCCAAACGTGTCGATGGCTATCCTGAACCTGAACCTGGAAAAGGCCACCACTCGCGAAGAGATCAACGAGTACCTGCGCCAGATGGCCATGCACTCGGATCTGCATAAGCAGATCGATTACGTGAGCTCCCAGGAAGTGGTTTCCACCGACTTCGTTGGCTCGCGCCACGCAGGCGTTGTGGACGCGGAAGCGACCATTACCCAGGATAACCGCGTTGTTCTGTACGTCTGGTACGACAACGAGTTCGGTTACAGCTGCCAGGTGGTTCGCGTGATGGAAGACATGGCCGGTGTAAACCCGCCAGCTTTCCCGCGCTAAGCCTTAGCTGCACATGAAAACGCCCCGACCTTGGTCGGGGCGTTTTTGTTTGTGCGGATTGTTGGTTATGGCGGTGATTCGTGATTACAGCCTGATCCTCTGTAGGAGCGAGCATGCTCGCGAAGGAAGCGAACGATTACGCGGGGCGCCTGGATAGACTCGGTGCCCTTGCGTCCATCGCGCGCATGCTCGCTCCTGCAGTTCTATCGCATAATAGTTGGCCTTGACGTTGTGTCAGGGTAGAACGCCATTGGAGACGGATTTGTCGAGTGGGTGCAAGTGTCCTTTTCTGGTGCTATTTGTTGCCCTGTCCGGGTGTGGCTCCGGCGACTCCATGGAAAGCTTCAGCGGCCCGACCATGGGCAGCAGTTATTCGATCAAGTATGTCCTCCGTGCCGATCTTCCCGCTCCAGACCAGGTTCGGGGGCAAGTCGAAAAAATCCTCGCTGACGTCGATCAGCAAATGTCGACCTACCGCAGTGATTCGGACGTTGAGCGCTTCAACGCGTTACCTGCCAATCGTTGTCAGACCATGCCTGCGCCGATCCTCGAATTGGTGCGCGTTGGCGAACAGTTGTCTGCGCAAAGCGAAGGCTCTTTCGATTTGACTGTCGAGCCGCTGCTCAATCTGTGGGGCTTCGGTCCGCAGGCGCGTGAGGAAAAAGTGCCGACGGCCGAAGCGCTTGCCGAGGTGCGCCAGCGTGTCGGCTACACCCACCTGCGCATTCAGGGTGATCAACTCTGCAAGGACGCCGCCGTCGAGGTTGATTTCAACAGTATCGCTGCCGGGTACGCCGTTGACACGATTGCTGCAAGGCTTGAGGGGCGAGGCATCCACGACTACCTCGTCGAAGTCACCGGCGAACTCAAGGCCGCTGGCAACAAGCCCGATGGCTCGCCATGGCGCATTGCCCTGGAAGAACCTCGGGATGACCGACAGGTGGCTGAGCGCATCATCGCTGTCGATGGATACGGTGTTTCCACCTCCGGCGACTACCGCAATTATTTCGAGCAGGACGGCCAGCGCTTTTCCCACACCTTCGATGCCCGCGCCGGTGCACCGGTCTCACACAGTTTGGCGTCAGTGACGGTGATTCATCCTTCAGCCTTGATGGCCGATGGCCTGTCGACGCTGTTGCTGATTCTCGGTCCTGAGCGCGGTTTGGACTACGCCGAAAAACACGATATCGGCGCATTTTTTGTGATTCGTGCCGATACAGGTTTCGTCACACGCAGCAGTCACGCTTTCGAACGCCTCAGTGGCGAAAAAACCGAGTGATTTCGGCAATTTGAGCATTGAAAACTGGCGTTGTAGTGCAGGCAAAAGTAGCCTACGACGCGACCAAGGGTTAATGTGCGCGGCGTTGACGCTTCTATAGACTGTGTCCGGGTTCTGCACTGGCCCCAAATTGTTCCTTCACGCCACAGATCGGCGTGATTTAGCCGCAGGTGCCGAGGGTGCCGCGGCCTGTTCTGAGGAGTACGCATGGCTGTCTACAACTACGACGTGGTGGTGTTGGGTTCCGGCCCGGCGGGGGAAGGTGCGGCAATGAATGCCGCCAAGGCAGGGCGCAAGGTGGCGATGGTCGATAGCCGTCGCCAGGTCGGCGGCAACTGCACTCACTTGGGCACCATCCCATCCAAGGCACTGCGTCACTCGGTGCGGCAGATCATGCAGTTCAACACCAACCCGATGTTCCGGGCCATTGGTGAGCCGCGTTGGTTTTCGTTCCCGGACGTATTGAAAAGCGCCGAGAAAGTCATCTCCAAACAAGTCGCCTCGCGCACCGGTTACTACGCCCGTAATCGCGTCGACGTGTTCTTCGGCACCGGCAGCTTTGCCGACGAGCAAACCATCGAAGTGGTCTGCGCCAACGGCGTGGTCGAAAAACTGGTGGCCAAGCACATCATCATTGCTACAGGTTCGCGTCCCTATCGCCCGGCGGACATCGATTTCCACCACCCGCGTATCTACGATAGCGATACCATCCTCAGCCTCGGCCACACCCCGCGCAAACTCATCGTTTACGGCGCCGGCGTGATCGGATGCGAATACGCTTCGATCTTCAGCGGTCTGGGCGTGCTGGTTGAGCTGGTGGATAACCGCGGTCAGTTGCTGAGCTTCCTCGACTCGGAAATTTCCCAGGCGTTGAGCTACCACTTCAGCAACAACAACATCACGGTTCGACACAACGAAGACTACGACCGCGTCGAAGGCGTGGACAACGGCGTGATCCTGCACCTCAAGTCCGGCAAGAAGATCAAGGCCGACGCCTTGCTCTGGTGCAACGGCCGTACCGGTAACACCGATCAACTGGGCCTGGAAAACATTGGCGTGAAGGTCAATGGCCGTGGCCAGATCGAAGTCGATGAAAACTACCGCACCGGCATCCAGAATATTTATGGCGCTGGCGACGTAATCGGTTGGCCAAGCCTGGCCAGTGCTGCTCACGACCAAGGTCGTTCGGCCGCTGGCAGTATCGTCGACAACGGCAGCTGGCGCTTCGTGAATGACGTGCCGACCGGCATCTACACCATTCCGGAGATCAGCTCGATCGGCAAGAACGAGCAGGAGCTGACTCAGGCCAAAGTGCCGTACGAAGTGGGCAAGGCGTTCTTCAAGAGCATGGCACGTGCGCAGATCGCCGGCGAGCCGCAAGGCATGCTGAAGATCCTGTTCCACCGTGAAACCCTGGAAGTGCTTGGCGTTCACTGCTTTGGTTATCAGGCGTCGGAGATCGTGCACATCGGTCAGGCGATCATGAACCAGCCGGGCGAACTGAACACGTTGAAGTATTTCGTCAACACCACGTTCAACTACCCGACCATGGCAGAAGCCTATCGGGTAGCGGCATACGACGGCCTCAACCGGCTTTTTTGACGGGCTCCGGCCGGTGGCCTGAGCCGGCCGGGGAGACCGATTTCAGCAATTCTCGAGCGTGGCGGTGGCCAAACCGGGAAAGTCTGTAATCAGGCTGTCAACGCCGAAGTCGGCGAGTCTGCGCATCAGCGCAGGCTCGTTGACTGTCCACACTGACACATGCAGCCCCTGACGCTGCGCCTTTTGCAGGCGTTCCGGCGTGCACAGGGTCCAGTTCAGCGCCAGAATCTCACAGCCATAGCTTTGCGCGACTTTCAGCGGGTCGAGCCAGGCATACTCGGCCACCAGCCCGCGGGATACGTCCGGCACCAGGTCCAGCGCGGCTTTCAGCACTTCGCGCGAGCTCGACGTGATCGTCACCTTGTCGAGTAACCCATGACGTTGCGCCATTTCACGAATCGCCAGGACCGTCGTCGCGGCGCGGGTGCGCGAAGCGCTTTTGACTTCCAGTTGCCAGTGCTCGAAATCGCATTGCTCGAACAACTGTTCCAGGGTTGGAATCGGGCATGGCTTGATCCAGCCCGGACCCCCCTTGCGCGCATCGTAAGTCACCAGGTCCGCCGCCGAGTGTTCGACGACCTTGCCGCGACGCTCGGTGGTGCGCTTGAGCGTCGGGTCATGGATGACCATCAGCTCGCCGTCCAGGGACAAATGCAGGTCCAGCTCGCAACGGCGTACGCCGTGCTTCAGACATTGCTGAAAGCTGGTCAGGGTGTTTTCCGGTGCTTCGCCCTTGGCGCCGCGATGGCCGTAGATGAGGGTCACGGTTCTTCCTTAAGTTAAATGCCTGAGTCGAGTTGTTCGCGGGCCAGACGTCGTTCCTGTGCCTGCTTCTGAAAGATGTGGCGGGCGAGGAGTTGTCGTTGGGCGTCGGTCAGGTGTTCGAACTCGGTGCCGACGTCATAACCATCGCCCCTGCGGTCGCAATGGGTGACCCGTGCGCGCAGCAGCAGGCCCAAGGCTTGCGGCATCAACACCAGCTTGACCGACAGACGTGATTCTGCAGCAATGGGTGTTGGATGCTGAAAATCGAGGCCACCTTCGGAGATGATCACCGGTTGCGGCTCGCCAATCTGTCCGAGTGCGGTGATGGCGATCACCTGGCTCAACAGATCGATGCGTTTGTTCTGGGATTTGAGGAGCGCCGCGAGGTTCCGGTCGCGTTCGCTGATCTGACGCAACAGGTGCTGGGACTCGAATTCGCTCAGGTGCAATTCGCTGAGCAGATTGAAGAGCGGAGAAGCATCCTGCAACACTTCCTGGCCTGTGGCTTCGGTAGCGGACAGGGGCCGAATTTCCAGTGCGATCATGTCCTCGATACGGTAGTATTCGCGGCGATCTTCTTCATCTAATGTCGACATGGCGAACCCATGGTAGCGGCGGTGGTCTGAGTGTAAAGCTGGTTGTCGACCCCCGCCACAAGGACGTTCCTTTTCCCTCCGAACAAGCCCCGACATGTTCAGACCTCTCTTCGTATTTATCGGCACGCGTTACACCCGTGCAAAGCGTCGCAATCATTTTGTGTCATTCATTTCCCTGACTTCGATGATCGGGCTCGCCCTTGGCGTGGTCGTGATGATTGTCGTGCTGTCGGTCATGAACGGCTTCGATCATGAGATGCGCACCCGCGTGCTGGGCATGGTGCCCCATGCGACCATCGAATCCGGCGAAGCCATCAGCGATTGGCAAGGGCTGGCGACGAAGGTCAAGCAGAACCCGCAGGTGACGGCCGTGGCGCCGTTTACGCAAATGCAGGGTTTGCTGACCAACAACGGCAAAGTCTCCAAAGTCCTGCTCAATGCCATCGACCCTGCGCTCGAGCGCCAGGTGTCGATCATTGATAACTTCATGCAGCAGGGCAAACTCGACGATCTGGTGCCCGGCGAATTCGGCATCGTCATCGGCGACAAGGCGGCGGCGAAACTCGGTGCGGCGGTCGGTGACAAGCTGACCTTCGTGGCACCGGAAGTCACTGTGACCCCGGCCGGGATGTTCCCGCGCATGAAGCGCTTCACCGTGGTCGGCATCTTCCACGTCGGCGCGGGTGAACTGGATGGCTACCTGGGTATCACCAATCTGCAGGATCTGGCGCGTCTGCATCGCTGGAAGCCTGATCAGGTCCAGGGTCTGCGCCTGAAGTTCGATGACTTGTTTCAGGCACCGCGTACTGCGTGGAGCATCGCCCGCGACCTCGGCGAAGACCGTTACTACGCCCGCGACTGGACCCGTACCCACGGCAACCTGTATCAGGCGATCCGCATGGAAAAAGCGATGATCGGCCTGTTGCTGCTGCTGATTGTCGCGGTCGCTGCGTTCAACATCATCTCCACCCTGGTGATGGTGGTGAACGACAAGAAGGGCGACATCGCGATCCTGCGCACACTGGGCGCCACGCCGGGCACGATCATGCGCACGTTCATGGTGCAAGGCACGGTCATCGGTGTGGTCGGCACGGCGATCGGCGCCGTGGTCGGAATCTTCGCCGCGTTGAACGTCAGTGCCGCGATCTCGGCCCTCGAAGGCTTGATCGGGCACAAGTTCCTCAACGCCGACGTGTACTTCATTGATTACCTGCCGTCGCAAGTGCAAAGCCAGGACGTTGTCATGGTCTGTTCTGCGGCGTTGGTCCTGAGTTTCCTCGCCACCCTGTATCCAGCCTGGCGTGCTGCGCGCACCCAGCCTGCGGAGGCGCTACGTTATGAGTGAGTCGGGCATGACTGATAAAGCAATCTTGAGCTGCCGCAACCTGGGCAAATCCTACGAGGAAGGTCCTGAGTCGGTAGAGGTTCTGGCCGGTTTGCAGCTGGAGTTGCACCCTGGCGAGCGTGTAGCGATTGTCGGCAAATCCGGTTCGGGCAAAAGTACCCTGCTCAATTTGCTCGGCGGACTCGACACGCCAACCAAGGGCAGCGTCTGGCTCGACGGTGAAGAACTGTCGGCCCTGAGCGAAAAGAAGCGCGGTCTGCTGCGTAATCGGGCACTCGGCTTCGTTTATCAGTTCCACCACTTGCTGCCCGAGTTCACCGCGCTGGAAAATGTCTGCATGCCGCTGCTGATCGGCAAGACTGCGATTCCCGAGGCGCGCAAGCGTGCCACGGCGTTGCTGGAGCGGGTAGGGTTGGGCCATCGTCTGGAACACAAACCGGCCGAATTGTCGGGCGGCGAACGTCAGCGCGTAGCGATCGCTCGCGCACTGGTGAACAATCCAGGCCTGGTGATGCTCGACGAGCCCACCGGCAACCTCGACTCCCACACCGCCCAAGGCATTCAGGACTTGATGCTGGAACTCAGCACCTCGATGCGCACGGCGTTCCTGGTGGTGACCCACGACATGAACCTGGCTCGCCAGATGGACCGCGTCCTGCAATTGCAGGAAGGTTGCCTCACGACCATCTGATTGGCTGAAACCCGACGGGGCTGAAAAGCGCCTCGGGTCTTTTATTTTTATACGGTGCCCCAGCGAATGTTCAGACCGTTATCGATCTTTATCGGCACGCGCTATACCCGCGCCAAGCGCCGCAATCGCTTTGTTTCCTTCATCTCGATGACCTCGATGATCGGCCTCGCCCTGGGCGTGCTGGCGATGATCGTGGTGTTGTCGGTGATGAACGGCTTCCAGCGCGAAATGAGCTCGCGCATTCTCGGTATGGTGCCGCACGCTACCATAGTCGGCGTCAACCCGATTGATGACTGGAAGCCCGTGGCGGCGGCCGCGATGAAAAACCCGGAAGTGACGGCGGCGGTGCCGTTCACCGAGATGGAAGGCATGCTGTCCTACAAGGGCACGATGCAGCCGATTCAGGTCAGCGGTGTCGATCCGGCGCTGGAGGGGCAGGTATCGATTGTGGCCAAGCACATCGTTCAGGGGCGTCTTGACGCCCTCAAGCCTGGCGAGTTCGGCGTGGTTATCGGCGAAATCACGGCGCGCCGCTTTCGTTTGAATGTCGGCGACAAAATTACCCTGATCGTTCCGGAAATCAGCACCGCACCGGGCGGGATTACTCCGCGCATGCAGCGGCTTAATGTGGTCGGTGTGTTCAAGGTTGGCGCCGAGCTTGACGGTTCGATGGCGTTGATCCACGTTGCCGACGCCGCACAGATGCAGCACTGGGAACCGAATCAGGTGCAGAGCGTGCGTTTGGCGGTGAAGGATCTGTACGCCGCGCCGCAAGTATCCAGCGATATCGCCACAGGTTTGGGTGCAGCCTACAAGGCGGATGACTGGACCCACACCCAGGGCAGCCTGTTTAGCGCAATGAAGATGGAGAAGACCATGATCGGCCTGCTGTTGCTGATGATCGTCGCTGTAGCGGCGTTCAACATCATTGCGACCTTGATCATGGTGGTAAACGACAAGGGCGCGGACATTGCGATCCTGCGCACCATCGGCGCCACACCGCGGCAGATCATGGCGATCTTCATGGTGCAGGGCACGGTGATTGGCATCGTCGGCACTTTGATTGGCGGTGTGTTGGGCGTGATTGCCGCGCTTAACGTCAGTCAGATTGTGGGCTGGATCGAACGGGTCAGCGGGCAGCACATCTTCAGTTCCGATGTGTATTTCGTCAGCAACCTGCCGTCTGAGTTGCAGGGGGCGGATGTGGCGTTGATCTGCTCGGCGGGCTTCATTCTGAGCTTTTTGGCGACTGTTTACCCGGCTTGGCGTGCGGCGAAGATCGAGCCGGCTCACGCGCTCAGATACTCGTAAGCCTGTCGACCGCAATCGCTAGCCTGCTAGCGATGAGGCCGGAACGGTTGGCGTCAATCGCTCTTGGGTAACTCAATCACAAACCGCGTCCAGCCCCGATTCGATTCACAACGAATCTGCCCATCATGGGCGCGGATGATGGACTGCGTAATCGCCAGCCCCAATCCCGCATGTTCACTGCTGCCTTCACGGCGCGCCGGGTCAGCCCGGTAAAAACGGTCAAACAGGCGCGGCAATAGATCATCGGAAATCGGTTGGCCGGTATTTTCAACGCTCAGGCGCAATCTTTTTGGATGATCGACGATTCGCACCCAAACCTCGCCATTGACCGGCG
Organism: Pseudomonas sp. P1.8; assembly: GCF_001269805.1. Classification (NCBI taxonomy): domain Bacteria; kingdom Pseudomonadati; phylum Pseudomonadota; class Gammaproteobacteria; order Pseudomonadales; family Pseudomonadaceae; genus Pseudomonas; species Pseudomonas sp. P1.8. Next base: position 85,799 of record NZ_LHVM01000018.1, on the reverse strand, counting down.
TAAACCGCAGCGCATTGTCCAGCAAGTTCGAAAGCGCCCGCCGCAACATGCTGCGATCACCCTCGATCTGTGCATCACCCTCACGGCTCAGTCTCACCTGTGCGTCTTCAGCCAGCGGCGCAAAAAACTCCAGGAGCAGGTCCGTTTCCTGTGCCAGATCCAGCGTTTCACGCTTGGGCATCAACAATCCGTGATCAGACTTCGCCAGGTACAGCATGTCGTTGACCAGTTGCGCCATCCATTGCAGTTCTTCGAGGTTGCTGTGTAACGCTTCGCGGTAATCCTCAAGGGCGCGTGGGCGGGTGAGGGTGACCTGGGTGTGGGTCAGCAGGTTCGACAGGGGCGTGCGCAGTTCATGGGCGATGTCGGCGGAAAACGCCGACATCCGCTGAAATGAGTCGTCGAGACGTCCAAGCATGGCGTTGAAGTGCTGGGCCATTTCCGCGAGTTCCGGCGGCATGTTTTCCTCCGGCAGGCGTGCATCGAGCGATTGCGCAGACACGCCCTTGGCGACTGCACTCATGCGCCGTAACGGACGCAAGCCGCTGCGGGCTGCCCAGGCACCCAATAGGGCGGTAGCGAGTGCGGATAAACCCACCGTCAACCAGATCAGATGCTGCATGCGTTGCAGGAAATGCTGGTGATGGGTGATGTCCAGCAACAGGGTCAGTTGCGGCGAATCCGGCTTGTCGGGAAACAAGGGCGCATTGAGCACACGGTAATCGGTGCCGTCGTATTTGATAGTCGAAAGACCGGACGGTTGAGAGAGCTTGTCTGGCAGGTTCGGTGAGCTGTCAAACCAGCGTTGGCCATCGCTGCCGGTAAGGCGCAGCGACAGGTCGGCCTGCCGGATCAACTCATCGGCCAGCTTGATTTCACGGTCATTCGATTGAAAGTCCCGCAGTGTACGGCGCAAATCAATCACCTTGCCATTGAGCAATTGCTGATCCAGCTCGACAAAGTGCGCCTCGCTGGCGCGGCTGAACAGCACGCCGGCAAACAACGACACCACGGCGGTGCACGCCGCAAACAGCAGCGCCAGACGGCTGCTCAAGGACAGTCGGCGCATCAGGTGGTGCGCTCTTCGAGGACGTAGCCCATGCCGCGCACGGTATGGATCAGTTTGTTGGGGAACTCATCATCGATCTTCAGGCGCAGGCGGCGTATCGCGACTTCGATGACATTGGTGTCGCTGTCGAAATTCATGTCCCAGACCTGGGAGGCGATCAGCGATTTCGGCAGGACTTCACCTTGGCGGCGCAGGAACATTTCCAGCAGGGCGAACTCCTTGGCGGTCAGGTCGATACGTTGTCCGCTGCGTTCAACCCGGCGGCGAATCAGGTCCAGGCGCAGATCGGCCAGTTGCAAGCTGGTTTCCGGTGGCGTCGTGCAGCCCCGACGCAACAGGCTGCGAACCCGGGCCAATAGCTCGGAAAACGCGAACGGTTTGACCAGATAGTCATCGGCGCCCAGTTCGAGACCATGAACCCTGTCTTCTACGGCGTCGCGGGCGGTCAGAAAAAGTACCGGGGTATCCAGGCCGGCGCTGCGCACCGCCTGTAAAATCTGCCAGCCATCGCGGCCAGGCAGCATGACGTCGAGAATCAACAGGGCATATTCACCGCTGAGTGCCAATTGCTGGCCGGTGTTGCCGTCGGCCACCAGTTCCGTATTGAACCCGGCCTCGGCCAGGCCTTGGCGCAGGTAATGGCCGGTTTTCGGTTGGTCTTCGACGATCAGCAGTTTCATGGGCGACTCAGGGCAAGTGGAACGAACGCTTTATACCGTGGGCAGCGCTCATACAGGCCAACCTGACAAAGTTGTAATCTGGCTGTCAGGTTACGGGCAGTGTCAGCAGTTTAGAGTTTTTCGCACGCTGAGCCTTATCTTGTTGGAGCATGACCATGTTTTTACGCCAATCACTGGTATCTATCGCCTGTTTACTGGCACTGAGTTCGACGGCATGGGCAGGCCCGGCGCACACTTTCGACTTTGGCCGGCCGGCACCCACAGCCAAAGCAACCCGCAGCGTCGAAGTGATCATGGGCGACATGTCCTTCACCCCCAAGACCATCGATATCAAGGCCGGCGAAACCGTACGCTTCGTGCTGGTGAATAAAGGTCAATTGCTGCACGAGTTCAATCTGGGTGACGCAGCGATGCATGCCCGGCATCAGCAGGACATGTTGCAGATGCAGCAAAGTGGCATGCTCACGCCTGCAGGCGTGAAGGAAATGGACCACGGCAACATGGCCGGCATGGATCATGGTTCGATGGGGCACGGCATGAAGCACGACGACCCGAACAGCGCGTTGGTGGAACCGGGCAAAACTGCCGAACTGACCTGGACCTTCAGCCAGGCTACCAATCTGGAATTTGCCTGCAATATTCCCGGTCATTACCAGGCCGGCATGGTTGGCAAATTGACTGTCAGTCAGTAAGCACTCAAAGGCGGGCGCAAAGGCTGATAGAATCCGCTGATTCTTCAGTCAGGTTTCCGCCATGCATCCCGCAGCCGAACACTCGCCGCTGGGCAAATCCAGCGAATACATCGCCACCTACACGCCGTCCCTGCTGTTCCCGATTCCGCGCACCGCGAAGTGGGCGGAGCTGGGCCTGACGGCTGAAACCCTGCCGTACAAGGGCGTGGATTTCTGGAACTGCTTCGAGCTGTCGTGGCTGTTGCCGTCGGGTAAGCCCGTGGTCGCGATCGGCGAGTTCAGCATTGCGGCGGATTCGCCGAACATCATCGAATCGAAGTCGTTCAAGTTGTACCTCAACTCCCTGAACCAGACGCCGTTCGACGATACGGCGAGCCTTGAGGCGACGCTGGCCAAAGACCTGTCGGCCGCTGCTGGCAAGCCGGTTGGCGTGCGCATTCGCAGTTTGAAGGATGTCGAGGCCGAAGGCGTCGTGGCATTGCCTGGCGTGTGCATCGATGACCTGGATATCAGCGTCAGCAATTACGAGCACCCGCGTCCGGAGCTGTTGCGTTGCGACGATTCGCGCATTGTCGAAGAGAGCGTGCACAGCCATTTGCTCAAGTCCAACTGCCCGGTCACCAGCCAGCCGGACTGGGGCAGCGTGGCCGTGGAGTACCGTGGTTCGGCGCTGGATCATGCGAGTTTGCTGGAGTACATCGTCAGCTTCCGCCAGCACTCGGACTTCCATGAGCAGTGTGTGGAGCGGATTTTCCTGGACCTTCAGCGGTTGTTGAAACCGGAGACGTTGACGGTGTATGCGCGCTATGTGCGTCGTGGCGGGCTGGATATCAATCCGTATCGCAGCACTGAAGAGGTGCAACTGCCGAACCATCGTCTGGTCCGTCAGTAAAAACAAAAGATCGCAGCCTTCGGCAGCTCCTACGATTCAAGGTGTAGGTGCTGCCGAAGGCTGCGATCTTTTTTGCGTCTGGCGGGCTCAGATCCCCATGCTGACTAAGGCTTGCCCGATGTTGCGCAGTGTCCCGGCAAGGGTCGGGTGTTCGAGTTCGAAGCGTTCGACGGCAAGGTTGACGTTGTCGGCGAGGTTTGTGTCCTTGGTTTTGGTTTCGAGCTCAAGTTCAAGTTCGATCTGTTGCATCAGTTCGTGCAGGTTGTCGCGCTCGGATTCGGACAGAGGCGGATTCTGTTCCAATTGCTCGCGCAGGGCATTGAGCTGTTCTTGCAGTTCGCGGGCAGGCATGGCGTTCTTCCTTCTCTCGATTGGCACTGGCATAGACCGCAGCGGTTCGCCAAAGGTCTGTGGCTGACCTTTAGATTAATCCACTCCTGCCTAACCTGCATGATCTCGATCAGGGCTTTTCGCCTTTGAGTCGGCGCAGGCTGATGTCTGCCAGGCAGGTGTCGAGCTCTCCCAAGTGGTCGATTACCGAATGCACGCCCAAGCCAAACAGCTGCATCGTCGCCTTGCCGCGCTTGATGTCGCGCTCCGGTGGGCTCAACGCTTGCCACGCCTCAGGCGCCAGCCCGCACAGCGAGCCGCACGACGCCAGGCCGATGGTCCACAGTCCGGCATTCAGAGCCGATTGCAGTAATCGCGGTTCGCCGCTGACCAGTACACAGCCGTCCAGTCGCTCGACGCCTAGATTCATTAACGCCTCCCAGCACGCGTCAGGCGCAGGCCAGGGTTTGTTTGTTGCCAGATGTTGCGATGGTTTGATCCATTCTGGCAGATCCATGGCCAGGGAATGGCTGAGGGCGAGAGGAAGTTCATCGAGCCAGGCGCAGCGAATTTGCTGGCGCTGCAAACTCTTCAGGCTGTCCAGTGCGCCGGGCGTTGTCTCGGCATGTTCGGCCAAAGCAGGGCTGCCATGCCCACGTGTGCGTGCGCCGAAGTCCACCAGGCAGCCACTGAGGCCGAACAACACTGCGGTCAGGTTCAGAGCGGTTTGGGGCAGTGTTTCGGCGCGCGGCATGTGGACGTCCCTGAAATATCCTGAAGGCTAAAGGGCGACAGTGACAGTTGAGTGACATTGATGTGAATTGCTCACATTCAGGTTGAATCCATTCAACGGGGATTCGTGCAATGTGTCTAAAGCGCTGTTTACGCCTTATACTTGCCAGCTTGTTGCTCGGGCCACGCGCTCGAGTCGGTACAGTCCAAGGAGTTTTTCTATGCGCTGGAGCAATCATCTAGCCCAGATTTGTGTGTGTGCCAGCCTGTTGCTGGTTCCGTTCGTTGCCCAGGCAGCCTCGGAAGACGACCCTTGGGAAAGCGTGAACCGCCCGATCTTCCAGTTCAACGATTTCGTTGACAGCTATGCCCTGAAACCTTTGGCTCAGGGCTATCAGTTTGTGACGCCGCAATTTCTCGAAGACGGCATTCACAACATGTTTCGCAACGTCGGTGATGTCACCAATCTGGCCAACAACATCTTGCAGGTCAAGCCGGCCGCCGCGGGTGTCGATACCGCGCGCCTGATCTTCAACACGACCTTCGGCCTGCTGGGCTTCTTCGACGTCGGCACGCAAATGGGCCTTCATCGCAATGACGAAGACTTCGGCCAGACGCTCGGTTACTGGGGTGTAGGCAGTGGCCCGTACGTGATGCTGCCGCTGCTGGGTCCAAGCACCTTGCGTGACGCGCCCTCGAAGTATGTCGATGGTTACACCGGACCGTATCGCTACATCAACGATGTGCCGGTGCGTAATTCGGTGTTCGGTCTGAACATCGTCGACACCCGCGCCAGCCTGTTGTCGAGCGAGAAGCTGATCAGCGGTGACAAGTACACGTTTATTCGCAACGCTTATCTGCAAAACCGCGAATTCAAGGTGAAAGATGGCCAGGTAGAAGACGATTTTTAAATCCTGACCGATAAAACAAAAAAAAGCGGCTTTCGAGCCGCTTTTTTTTTTGGAGCGAAGTTAATGCATCGCAAGGATTGTCAGGCCGAGTTTCTGCCTGCCGTCGTCCTGTTCTCTGACCCAAACCACCTCGGTCTCGGCCTCAAGACCTTTCAACGCCGCATGATCGGAGTCGATCCGTACATCAAGCCGATCGCCGACCTTGAACGAGCGCGGCGCCTGGACCTGCATGCCGCGGCTGGAAAGGTCGATGCAGACGGCTGGCACCTCATCGCCTTGATGAATCAGCGACACCTCGGCATCGACCCGCATGCGGATGAAATCGCGCTTTTCGCTGTAGTCTCGACGAGTTTGACTCATGGGCTTGATCCTTCCATTGGGTTACGGTTTTGACGGTTCTTATAACTCCCGGTGATTTGGAGAGTGTAGTCGTCAAGCGACCATCGGCGTGAGCTTGAAACGCCTCGCGGATGGGAGTACCGTCTGCGCCTTAGAAGGGCACCTTTGGTGTACGTGTGTGTAGGGCGAATGCTCGAAAGCAGTGCGACAGAGAGGCTAGAAAGCGAATCCAGTAGTGTGAGCCGGGATGCAGTCCCCGCCAGCTACGCCAACCTAATTCTGGCGCCGTTTGCCCACATGCCAAAAACCAGTGCCACGCTGCTGATAATCGATGATGACGAAGTAGTGCGCGCGAGCCTCGCCGCCTATTTGGAAGACAGTGGTTTCAGCGTCTTGCAGGCCAGCAATGGCCAGCAGGGTCTTCAGGTATTCGAGCAAGACAAGCCCGACTTGGTCATCTGCGATCTGCGCATGCCGCAGATGGGCGGACTCGAACTCATCCGCCAGGTTACCGAGCGGTCCTCGCAAACGCCGGTGATCGTGGTTTCGGGTGCCGGTGTGATGAACGACGCGGTCGAGGCGCTGCGCCTGGGTGCGGCGGATTACCTGATCAAGCCTCTCGAAGATCTGGCGGTGCTTGAGCACTCTGTGCGTCGCGCCCTGGATCGTGCGCGCCTGCTGGTGGAGAACCAGCGCTACCGCGAGAAGCTGGAAAAGGCCAACCGCGAGCTCGCCGCCAGCCTGAACCTGCTTCAGGAAGACCAGAACGCCGGTCGCCAGGTGCAGATGAACATGCTGCCGGTCAGCCCCTGGGCCATCGACGAGTTCAAGTTTGCCCACCAGATCATCCCGTCGCTGTACCTGTCGGGTGATTTTGTCGACTATTTCCGGGTCGACGAGCGTCGGGTAGCGTTCTACCTGGCAGACGTTTCCGGTCATGGTGCCTCTTCAGCCTTCGTCACCGTGCTGCTGAAATTCATGACGACGCGCTTGCTGTTCGAATCCAAGCGCAGCGGCACATTGCCGGAATTCAAGCCTTCAGAAGTCCTTGGTCATATCAACCGGGGGCTGATCAGTTGTAAGCTGGGTAAACACGTCACAATGGTCGGTGGAGTCATCGACGAGGAGACAGGTTTGTTGACCTATAGCATCGGCGGACATCTGCCGTTGCCTGTGTTGTACACACCCGACAGTGTTCGTTATCTGGAAGGGCGTGGTCTGCCGGTGGGCCTCTTCAATGAGGCTACCTACGAAGATCACGTACTGGAACTGCCGCCGACGTTCAGCCTGACGCTGATGTCTGATGGCATTCTGGACCTTTTGCCAGAACCCACACTCAAAGAGAAAGAAGCGGCGTTACCCCAACGGGTCAAGGCTGCGGGCGGCACCCTGGATGGGCTGCGGCAGGTTTTTGGATTGGCCACGCTAGGGGAGATGCCGGATGATATCGCCCTGTTGGTGTTGAGCAGGAATCTTTGATGAGTACCGGTAGAATCCAGTTCGCCGAGCAGGACGGCACCTTCGTCCTGAAATTCGTCGGTGAAGTTCGCCTGACCCTGTGTTCGGCGTTGGATGCGACTATTGATCGGATCTTCACCGCGTTGAATTTCAACGCCATCGTGATCGACCTGACCGAAACCCGCAGCATCGACAGCACCACCCTTGGCCTGCTGGCCAAATTGTCGATCCTGTCGCGGCAGAAGGTTGGCCTGTTGCCGACCGTCGTCACCACCCACGAAGACATCACCCGTCTTCTGCAGTCCATGGGTTTCGAGCAGGTGTTCAACATCGTTGACCAGCCTGTGCCATGCCCGGAATGCCTGGACGACCTGCCAGACCAGGATCAGTCCGAAGAAGTGGTGCGGATCAAGGTGCTCGAAGCGCACAAGATCCTCATGGGCCTGAATGACTCCAATCGTGAAGCGTTTCATGACCTGGTGAACGCGCTGGAACGCCACTGATTTCCTGAGCCGATGGTGCTTGTCCAGGCGCCATCGCCAGCAAGCCGGCTCCTACAATTGAACACATCGATTACCCTGTAGGAGCTGGCTTGCCAGCGATGGAGCCCGTTGAGCCACTGCAAAAACCGCGCGCAGCCAACCTGGTCAAACAGCCACAAAAAAGGGCGAACCCACCAAGGTTCGCCCTTTTTGCATTTCGCTGAATCAGATCACAGCTTGGCTTGCAGCAACGCCTCGAGCTTTTCCTGATCGCGAGCGAACTGGCGAATGCCTTCAGCCAGTTTCTCGGTGGCCATCGCGTCCTCGTTGGACAACCAGCGGAACTGCGATTCGCTGAGGATCAAGCGCGCCTCACCGGCATTGCCCGGTGCCAGTTTGCGCTCCAGCTTGCCAGTGTCAGCTGCCAGCTTGTCGATCAGGTCCGGGCTGATGGTCAGTCGGTCACAACCGGCCAGCTGCTCGATCTGGCCCAGATTGCGGAAGCTGGCACCCATGACCACGGTTTTGTAGTCATTGGCCTTGTAGTAGTTGTAGATGCGCGTCACCGACTGCACACCCGGATCATCGGCACCGGTGTAGTCGTTGCCGTTGGCCTTTTTGTACCAGTCGTAGATGCGGCCCACGAACGGCGAAATCAGGAACACCCCGGCGTCGGCACAGGCGGCTGCCTGAGCGAAGGAGAACAGCAGGGTCAGGTTGGTCTGGATGCCTTCCTTTTCAAGAATTTCGGCAGCACGGATGCCTTCCCAGGTGGAGGCGATCTTGATCAACACGCGGTCACGGCCGATACCGGCCTTGTCGTACAGCTCGATCAGGCGATGCGCACGCTTGAGCATGGCGTCGGTGTCGAACGACAGGCGCGCATCCACTTCGGTGGAGATACGGCCGGGGATCACCTTCAGGATCTCCTGGCCCACGGCCACGCCAAATCGGTCGCTGGCCAGGCCAATATCGCCCTTGCAGTCATTGACGCTGGCGTTCAGCAACTCGGCATACGCAGGAATGGCCGCGGCCTTGAGCAGCAGGGAAGGGTTGGTGGTGGCATCCACCGGTTTGACGCGAGCGATCGCTTCGAAGTCGCCGGTGTCGGCAACCACGGTGGTCATTTGCTTGAGTTGTTCCAGCTTGGAAGTCATGGGCGTGCTCTGTCCTATGGTCTGATGACATTACCCGAGCGCTGACAGCCACTCAAGGGTATGTACGTGTATCGAAGGCTCCTGCGGCAACAACCTGTATACGATTGTTTGAAAGGCGGGGGGCGGTAGTGATCAATACGATGCCAAAAAGCGCCACAGGTTCAAAGCAACTGACCGTCAGCCCGCCGTTTACGGATGTCCTACTGGTCATTCAACTGGGTTGAGGCAGCCACGCTCGCTGGTTTCGGTTGACCGCCAGCAGTCAGCAAACCGAAATTTCTCTCCCGTTCATTGCTGCCAGTTTGACTGTTTTTCCACTCATAGATCGAAGTAAGCGGGATGTTGAGCCTTTTGACCTCGGCGATGAAACCGCTGATTTTGCCGGCCTGCGCCTCGATCCCGCCGTTGGAGTTGAGCGAGGGAACGCCCCATTCACTGATGACGCCCGGTAGGTTGAAGTTCTGTTGAATGAACGTCTGCGCAGTGCTTATCTGCGCGCCCGACATCCCATAAGGGTGATAGGAGATTGCGCTGAGACACTTGGGGTATTCACTGACGATGCTGTTCAACGCAACGGTTGACGCCGTTCCGGCACTCGGCGGGCGGGCGAAGCCGAAGCCAATCAGCGGCGTCGATTGCAGCGTGTCCTGCTGCGACCTGCATACGGCACTCATGATTGGAACAAACGTGGTGTCGAAATGGCCCGTTGGCCAGTACGTTTCCAGGTCCGGCTCGTTCCATATTTCAATCGCGACGAGCTGCGTGCCATAGGATTTCTCCAGACTCATCACCGAGTTGGCAAACGACTCACCCGCGGCGGCCAGTTCATTGATGTTGCCGGGCCCGGAGAGCAGCGACTTGGTCGAGCGAACGGTCATCAGTACCGGCAGCCCGGCGGATTTTGCCGCGGCAAAGGCGTCGCTGATCTGCTTTTGATACGCCGGGCCGCCCAGGCTATTGGTCCATACGCCAAAGCGCACGAAGCCGAACCCGGCGGCTTTGATCTGCTCGGCATCGGAAGGGGAGAAGGTCTGGATCTTCACTTGGACGCCAATGGTTTTGTTCGCGGCAAGTACGGGGAACACGTCGTTGGCGTGAACCTGATTTACCGTACTGAGCATCAACAGGGTCGAGGCGGTGAGCCATTTGAAATGTACTGATCTCATGTCTGCTCTCCTGGATGGTAATGGCACTCGCCAATCATTTATTCATTCCTTTCATTTCGAGAGCGACGAAATCACAAAGTGCGTGAATGTTATTTTTTGTCAGGTAATGATTGCCGGAAAATCACAGTTATTTTTGGTCCGCTAATTCTGGTTGGGAGCTATTAAGTGCTGTGGTACTTAATACACTTGTATTAACAGGGCGAATCTATTTGTGCGTGCCGCAAGGTCTGTGGATTCACTCAAGTCCACATCTAGATGTTGGCCTATTGATATTATCCAGGAAAGTAACCTTGTTCAAAAAGATCCTTGTCGTCTGCGTTGGCAATATCTGCCGAAGTCCGACAGCAGAAACTTTGCTGCGTAACGCACTGGCCCCTTCAGCCATCAGTGTGACCTCTGCGGGCCTTGCAGCAAGGGTCGGTGAGGCCATGGAGCCGGTGGCGCTCCAGGTGCTGGAAGAGTATGGGCACAGTGCCCAAGGGTTTAAGGCACGGCAAATTACAGCGGATATCGTGAATGAATCAGACCTGATTCTGGTCATGGAACAAGCCCATGTAAAACAAGTACTGAACATTGCCGCCCATGCGCGGGGCAAAGTGTTTCTGCTCGGTAAATGGCAAAGCGAGCGAGAAATACAGGATCCGTATCGTCAGGGAAAGGCCGCTTTTATTCATGCCCATGCATTGATTGAAGATGCTGTTTGCTCATGGGCGCAGCGCCTCGGACATTGATGAATATCCTTCAGATCAGTGAATGGTAAGAACAAACTTATGCAGTTACCGTCAGTAATCGGCACCCGGGACAACGATCAAGACAGTATTGATCTTCTCGGCATTTTTGGTTCTTTGGTTGACCAGAAATGGTTAATAGGTGCGCTCACCGGAGCGTTCATGATGACCGGCGTTGCCTACGCGGTTTTGTCGACGCCGGTGTACATGGCGAACGCGCTGGTGCAGGTCGAGCCGAAAAAGAACGACATGCTCGGTTTTTCCGACCTCAACAGCATGTTAGGCGGACAATCGCCGTCGGTGACCGAGATTGGCATCATCAAGTCCCGCGCGGTGATCGGCAAAACTGTCGATGATCTTCGCCTTGATATCGACGTCACCCCCAACACCTTCCCGGTGATTGGCGGTTTTTTCGCCCGGCGTTATCGCGGCGAGACCGAGTTCAGCGTAGCGGCACCGCGTTTCGGTCTGAACAGCTACGCCTGGGGCGGTGAGCGCCTGGAGATCACCCGGCTCAATTTGCGAAAAGAAATGCTTGGCAAGAAGCTCACGCTGGTCGCCGGCGAGCAGGGTCGATTCCAGTTGTTCGATGAAAACGACAACTTGCTGGTCGCAGGTGTCGCTGGCGAGGCGTTCGCGCAGGGCGGGATAGAGGGGCAGGTCGCTCAGCTGTCGGCCAACCCTGGCACCCGCTTCGAAGTGGTGCGCAACCCACGGATCGTGACCATCCAGAGTTACCAGGATGCGCTGGATATTTCCGAGCAAGGCAAGGAGTCGGGGATTATTCGCTTGGCCCTGGCCAGCACCGACGCGGCCGAGGCGGTGAGGATTCTCAATAAAGTCGCTGCGTTATATGTGCAGCAGAACGTACAACGTACGTCGGCGGAAGCGGCGCAGAGCCTGGCGTTCCTGCAAGGTCAGCTGCCGCAAGTCAAACGCGACCTGGCCAAGGCCAGCGATGCGCTCAACGGTTATCAAACCCGCGGCAAGACGGTCAACATTTCCCTGGAAACCCAATCGGTGCTGGAACAGGTCGTCAGTCTGGACACCCGTATCTCTGAACTGAAAATGCAACAGGCGGAGATGGATCGCAAATTCACCAAACAGCATCCGGCGTACCGCGCCTTGATGACCCAGATCGGCGAATTGACCCAACAGCAGAAGACGCTGGAGAGCAAGGCACAGGACCTGCCTGCCACACAACAGGAGCTGCTGAACCTGACCCGCGATGTAGAAGTGGCGTCGCAGATCTACACGCAACTGCTGAACAAATCCCAGGAACTGGACATCGTCCGGGCAGGGGCGGTGGGCAACGTGCGATTGGTCGACACGGCGGATGTCGACATGACCAACCCGGTCAAGCCGCGCAAGGCACTGATCGTGCTGATTGCAACCTTTCTCGGCGCCTTTTTCGCGGTGGCGCTGGTGTTGCTGCGCAAGTCCCTGAGTCGCGGCCTGGAAGGTCCGGAAGCCATCGAGCAACTCGGCTTGCCGGTGTACGCGTCAATTCCATACAGCGCGTTGCAACAGGAAGAGGACAGTAAAAAACTGCGCTCGAAGGGCGCGTCGGACAAACCGGCCTACCTGTTGGCGCTGCGCAACCCGACGGACTTGTCCATCGAGTCGATCCGCAGTTTGCGCACCTGCCTGCACTTTGCCGGTCTGGACTCGACCAATAACCGGATCATGATTTCCGGGCCCAGCCCCCAGGTGGGCAAAACCTTTGTCTCTTCCAACCTTGCGGCAGTCATGGCGCAGAGCGGTCAGCGGGTGGTGCTGATCGATGCCGATATGCGCAAAGGTCACCTGCACAAGACGCTGAACACACCGATCACCAATGGTTTGTCGGACCTGTTGGTCAAGCGCTGCACTATCGAGCAGGCGATCAACCAGGTCGAAGTCGACAACCTGTATTTCATCAGTCGCGGTCAGGTTCCGCCCAATCCTTCAGAACTGCTGATGCACGCCAATTTTCGCGAATTGTTGGCACAGCTCAGTGAGCTTTACGACGTGGTGATCATCGACACGCCACCGCTGCTGGCGGTGACAGACGCGGCGATTGTCGGCCGTGAAGCGGGCATCAGCCTGATAGTCACCCGTTTCGGGGTGAACCCGGCCAAAGAAGTCGAGTTGACGATTCGACGATTCGCACAGAACGGCATCGAGTTGAAGGGCGCCGTTTTCAACGGCGTCGAGAAGCGTGCTGCGAGCTATTACGGCAACGGCGGCTACGGCTATTACAACTACGAATACGCGTCCGACAAATCCTGAGTTTCAGCGATTTTTCTTACATGCATGCAAGTGGGTGGACTGTGAAAAAAATACTGCACGTGGCTGAAACGATAAAAGGTGGTGTGGCGACCGTTATCCGCACGATTTCGACTTCGCCCGAAGATGACGCGGCTAACTATGAGCTGGTGTATCTAGTGCCACAGGATCAGGAAAAGGAACTGCACGGCATCCCTGCGCAGCAGATTCGTACCTTTGCCAGGACTGGCCGCAATGTGCCGTCATTGCTGCGTTTCGCCTGGCGACTGACCCAGGTGATGCTCAAGGAAAAGCCCGATGTGGTGCATTTGCACAGCACCTTTTCCGGGGTGATCGGCCGTTGCGTCTGCGTCCTGTTGCGACCTTGGCGCAAGCCGAAAATCGTCTACTGCCCGCATGCTTTTTCATTTCTGATGGAAAGCTCCCCGACCAAGCAGAAAGCCTACGCATGGATCGAGCGGGTGTTGCAGAAGGTCACCGACGTGATCATCTGCGTCAGCCAGTACGAACTCGACAAAGCGGCGCGGTTTGGCATTGAGCGCCAGCGCATGAAGCTGATCTACAACGGCATTCACCGCAAGGATGACACGCCGAAAACCACCAGCCCCGAGCCGATTCATCTGCTCTTCGTCGGCCGCCTCGATTATCAGAAAGGCTTCGACGTGCTGCTCAAGGCCTTCGCTAATGTGCAGCGCACCGATCTGAAATTGACGGTGGTGGGCAGTGCCGTCAACGAGGATTCGGTCGAATGTCCACCGATGGACGCGGTTGAATATTTGCCTTGGGTCACGCCGAGCGAAGTGCAGGCGCTGTACCAGCAAGCCGATGCGTTGATTGTGCCCAGTCGCTGGGAAGGTTTTGCCATGGTGCCGCTGGAAGGCATGGCCATGGGCCTGCCGGTAATTGCCAGCAATTGCACGTCGTTGCCCGAGCTGGTCTCCCATGAGGTGTCCGGCTACGTTTTCCCCACCGGTGACCACCAGGCGCTGGCCGATGTGCTGACGAAAATCCAGAAGCCACGGTTGCTTGACCTTGGCAGCGAAGGTCGCAGCATCGTGCGCGAGCGCTTCAGCGCCGCGTTGATGATCCGCCAGACCTACGACCTGTATCGCGCCCCCTCTTTTTAAGTAGAACTCAAGCTTATGAACGTAACGATTTTGCATGGCTATAGCGCGTCCAACTCCGGTGACGGTCTGCTCGTCGATCTGGCCATTGCCCTGGTGCAGCGCAATTTTGGAGAAGAGACTTCGATCAGTGTCGTGGCCTCAGATCCCGACTCCTTCAATTACTTGCCGCACAAGCGTTTCGACGCGCCGGTGATGGCGGCCAAGGGCTTGGGCCGGGTCAAGCAAGCGGTGTTTCTCAATCAGTCTTACGCTGGTCTGGCTGACCTGTTGAAAAAGACCGATTTGATCGTTGGAGTCGGCGGCGGCTACATGCGCTCGAAAAGTGCCTTCGAACACATCAAGTTGAAACTGGGCCACGCCAAGCAACTGGAAACGGCGATCCTCAGTAAAGTACCGTCGGTGTACCTGCCGCAAAGCATCGGGCCGTTTCATGGCGAAAGCAGCAAGATCGTCGAGCATTACGCGCGCGCCGATGCGGTGTTTGTGCGCGATAACCGCTCCTCGGCAATTTTCGATGCCTGTGAAAATGTCTACCGCGCGCCTGATCTGGCAGTCCAGTCATTGGCCGGCAAAATCCTCATGCAACCCAAGTTCACCCATTGCGCGTCTTCGCCGGCAACGGTGTGCGTGGTGCTGCGCAAGCCGCCGGCGTGGAGCAAGGAAAAGAAAGTTGCCTACGTGGCCAACCTGAAGTTGCTGCTGCAGCGCTTGAAGAACAAAAGCAAGGTGGTTTGCGCGGTCCAGAGCGCCGTTCGCGGCAACGATGACGGTGCGTTCTATCGCGAATTGGGCATTACCGAAGACCTGCTGCCATTGAAGGCGACGCTGGCCAGGTTTCAGCCGGATCTGGTGATTTCCGTGCGCTTGCACGGCGCCATCGAATCGCTGCTGTCCGGTGTGCCGGCGTACCACATCAGCTACGAGAGAAAAGGCTTCGGCGCCTATCAGGACATGGGTGTGGAAGACTGGGTGATCAACGGCGGCGATATCGATGTCGACACCATCATCAACACGGTTTACGCGCCGAACGCATTGTCCGATTTTGGCAAGCGCCTGACCGACACCTGTCGCGAGATCGAAGCGAAAGCCGTGGCCATGGACGAGATTATCAAAGGCATCGTTCGATGATATTCCGGTTGTTGCTCCGGGGCGGGGCATTGGGCGCGAAGTTTCTGCTGGTGCTCGCCATCACCCACTACCTGGGTTATGAAGCGCTTGGCCTTTACGGCGTGGTGGTCGCTGCCTCGTTGATTGCGTCGAAGTTCTACAGCGTTGGTTTCAGTTCCGAGATCAATCGGCTGATCAGCGTTGGCGGCAGTTCGCGGGGAGTGATTGACAAAGTGCTGCTGCTGTATCTGGCGGTGGGGCTGGTGTTGTCGGTGGTGACGGTGTTGATGTATTCACTGTTCCAACAGGTTGTCGCGCCGACCGCACTGATCCTCTGTGTGACGCTGGTTTTACTCACTGAGCACCTGTCGTTCGAAATCAACTCGTTCGTGTTTTCCGCGCAAAAAGCCACGGCGGGCGCGCTGCTGTTTTTTATCAAGACTGGCCTGTGGGCGCTGTTGGCGGTGGGCGCGATGATGCTCGGCTGGGTGTCGGGAGTCGCCGACGTGTTGTGGCTGTGGGTCGTCGCCAACGTGTTGGTGATCGTCGCCGGTTACCTGATTGTGGCGAACGTGCACAAGGGTCGAGCCAGCGGGACGCCGGCCACGGCCACGGTGTGGAAAGCCGGGTTGCCGTTCTATCTCGGCACCGGGTTGATCGCGTTGAGTCAGTACGCCGAACGCTTTCTGATCATCGACATCGAACCCTACGCCAGCCTCGGTCAATACGTGTACGCCTGGTCGGCGGCCAACACCTTGCAGGCATTGTCTTACGCGGTGGTGGCGGTGGTCGGCATTCCGGTGCTCGCCAAGCGGTTTCAGGCGAATCAACAGCCGTTTACGGTCCGGCAACTGTTCGTGAACAAATGGGTCATGCGCTCGCTGGCGGTGTCCGCCGCGGTGGCTGTGCTGATTTATCTGTTCTTCAATGTCGTGCTCGATTACGTCGCCACGACAGTGCCGCGTCCGGATAACGCGATCCTTGGCGTGCTGATTTTTTCCTTCGCCCTGCGTGCCATTGGGGACATCGTCTGGGGCGGGTTGATTGCTTCGAAGAACAGTCGGGTTTCACTGGCCAGTGCGGCGATCTGCTTGTTGGTTTCGGTACCGGTCAGCTACGTGCTGATCAAGCACTATTCGATCTACGGCGCCGCCTGGGGCAACGTCTTTGCGATCATCGTGCAGCTCGGCGTGATTGCCGTGCTGACCCGTGTGACCCGTCCGAAAGGGGCTCTGGCATGGGGTTGAAGCTGCCGTGCATCGAGTTTCGCGGCAGAAAACTCGATTCCTCGATTTCGTTCCTGATCCTGTTCACCGGGTTGTTTCTGTCAGTGGCCATGCCGCTGTTGATTCCCCGCGATCCCGGCCCCGATGCCATGACCTTGTGGTCGTCATACGCCCGTGCCGACAACTGCAATTTCTGGAACCCGTTTTCGCCGGATCGCTCTTCCTATGAGTGTTCGGCGTTTCTGTTGCGGCCCACCGGGATCAATCTGACCAATGCATGGGCCTATGGCATGTTCTGCAATTTTTTCCTCACGGCGATTCCGGTGGTGGTCTTCCGGCGAATGCCGCTGACGATTTTCGGCACCCTGTGTCTGTGGGGCATCGTTCGCTCGTTTTTCCTTGAAAATCTGACCAAGGAAATCATTGTGTCGGTGGCGGTGTTGAGCATTTTGCTCAGTTCGTTGACGCGCAAATATCGCGGCGGATTTTTCCTCTCGGCGGTGATCTACGGCGTACTGATCCGCCCCTACTGGATTTTGTTTTCACTGTCGTGGGTCGGCGTCTGCGTGATGAAGAAGTACGTCTCGCGTTTCACCTTCTTCCTGATGCTGTTCCTGTTCTACCTCGCAGTTGCAATGGCGATTCAGGTGGCGCTCGGGTTTCCGGTGTCGTCGATTCGCGCCAGCAACAACGAACTGCGCACGGCGGGCGAGGAGGGGTCCAAGTCGTTGATTGTCTCGTGGCTCAGTGGCAGCGACTTTGTCTCGCAAGCGCTGGATTCGATGATCATCTTCTTCCGGCTGTCGTTCCCGGTGGAGCTGATTTTGCTGTCAGGACCGGGGCAGGTGATCTTCGTGGCGTTGATGATCATGACCGCGTTGCTGCTGTTCAAAGTCATCACCTCGACCGATTACAAGGGCGCGCCGATCCAGACCAAGCCCAAGGAGCTGATCGCGATTCCGTTGGCATTTCTGCTGGTTCAAGGTCTGTTCGAGCCGGACTTCGGTTCCTTCGCCCGGCACTTCTCGATGGTGGTGCCCGTGTTGTTCGTGGGCCTGGGATTGATGCTGCGAGCGAACAAACCGATGCAGGTTGAATCAAGAGTTCTGAATTGAGGCGGGTGCTTTATGTCGAGCAATAAAAAGTCCCTGGAGATCGAAACGCTGCGCGGACTGGCATGTCTGTTGCTGGTGCTCTATCACGTGATCGGTCCGTTGGGCGGTGGTTTGAAAATAGACCTCGGCTCGCCGTTCCGGGTGATCGCCGATTCCATGGTGTACGTGCGCATGCCGCTGTTCACCTTCATCTCGGGCTACATCTATTCGATCTACAAAATCCGCGGCAATGACTTTTCGGCGTTCTTTGCCGGTAAGGTGCGACGGCTGATCGTGCCGCTGTTTTGCGTGGGCGTGCCGTTCTCGGTGTTGCAGGCGGTAGGGCCGGGGGTGAACAAGGACGTCGGTGTGATCGATGCGTTGTTATCGTTCTGGGTGCCGATCAACCACTTCTGGTTTTTGCAGGCGGTGTTCATCATTTTCATGTTTGTCGGCCTGCTGGAGTGGCGTGGTTTGCTGCGTTCGGCGACGCGCTTGTATCTTCTGTTTGCCTTTGCGGCGGTACTGTTTTTATTACCGCCGTTCAAGCTCGATGCGTTCGGCATTAATGGCGCGATCTACCTGCTACCGTTTTTCGTAGCAGGGATGATTGGCCAGGAAAATGTCGATGCGTTCAAGCAACGGTTCAAGGTGATCGGGCCGTTGGTGTTTGTGTTGATCTCGCTGACGCTGCTGTACGTGGCGGCGATTGATCGCGAGTTGATTGTCGACCGCCGCAGCCTGATCGGTTTGACCGTGGGTTGCGTGTCCTGCATTGCGTTGCTGTCCAGTGACATGCGCTCGAAGTGGCTGACCTGGCTCGGTGGGTACTCCTACGCGATCTTCCTGTTTCATGTGCTGTTTGCCGCCACATCGCGGTTTGTCCTGGGGCGCTTGGGCGTGAAGGACGAAAGCGTTCTGGTGCTCGGTGGTGTGGCGTGTGGTTTGCTGGGGCCGGTGGTTCTGTCGATCGTTTTCAGTCGGTTCAACTTCACCTCCGTGCTGTTTCTGGGAGAGAGGGCAGCAGCCAAAAAACCAGCGGCGAATATCGTCCCGGTGTCTCAGACTTGATGTTTCTCCAAGTGAAGGAAGCGAAGCATGTTGGCAGTGGATGACGTCCGGCCTGTTGCGACGTCAGTGGTCGAAGTCGGCGACGCTCGCGAGCGCTTTGGTCAGTGGCGCGAAGGTAAAGCCGGGAAGGTTCTGTCCATCTCGGTGATCGGCGACAGCTACAGCGCGGGACAGGATTTCTATTTGAACAAACTGGTGCAGCGGCTGGCCGGGGAGGCGGGTTTCGCAGGGCCCGGCTATGTCGGCTTCAACCACGGTGCGGCGCTCGGCGGTACGCATTACAAATACACTCGCAGCAGCGATCAGTACTTCGGCGGTGACTGGCAGGTGTCCGGCCTTGGACAGGCCAGCCCCGACAGTCGCACCGTGTCGGGTCGACCCGGTGCCTGGCTGGAGATTGATGCCAGT
This sequence comes from Pseudomonas sp. P1.8, assembly GCF_001269805.1. Classification (NCBI taxonomy): domain Bacteria; kingdom Pseudomonadati; phylum Pseudomonadota; class Gammaproteobacteria; order Pseudomonadales; family Pseudomonadaceae; genus Pseudomonas; species Pseudomonas sp. P1.8. The sequence goes on along the minus strand of NZ_LHVM01000018.1, from coordinate 66,862 downwards.
TCGATAGCGGCCATCGATACGGCGGTCACCCAGGCGAAATTACTCTACCTCGGCAATGACGAACCTCATGAGATTCGTTACCGCTGGAGCCCTTCGCAAACCTGGCAGCCATTGACGCTGGCGGGCGAGGGGGTTCAGGAAGTGTCACTGCCTGGCACATCGGCAGCGAAAGACTGGTCGTTCCGGCTGGAAGTGGTGAAAGGCGCGCCAACGCTCTTCGGCCTGTGGATAACAAACGATCAGGGCGGTGTGCGGGTATCCAAACTCGCAGCGTCCGGCGCGGCGTCCGCTGACTTTTACCACAGCGATGAGCATTGGCAAGCGCAGTGGAAGACGGTGGTGTCGAAGATTCCCGCAGACATCTACCTGATCATGCTGGGCGGTAACGACCAGGGTTTTGGCGTGAAACCCGAGGAGTACCTGAAGAACATTCAGGGTTTGGTGGGGATGGTGCGCGAGATTCAACCGGCGGCGAGCATCAACCTGATCCTGCGTCAGGACACGACGCGTTCCAGTGCTTACCCGATGTCAGCCTATGCGCAAGTCCTGGAACCCTGGGCACGCAAGGAACACCTCGGTTACGCCAATCTGCAGTGCGCGTTCGGCACCGATTTCAAGCGCTATGCTGCCACCATGATCGGCCCGGACAAGATTCATCCGGTTCCGGCCACGGGTGGGCGGGTGATCGCTGACTATTTCTATAGCTGGATTGTTGGTGAGCAGGACCGCTGTGGTGCTGGCTTGATGTAGGAGCTGCCGAAGGCTGCGATCTTTTGATTTTTTTCAGGATCATGTCAAAGGATCGCAGCCTTCGGCAGCTCCTACAGGATGCTGCGGCAAATTTCGAATGTCTCCAGATGAGCGAGCAGCTCTGCTGTCTTGAGCGGCATCAGTTGCGTAGCACAACGGGTCTCCACGTTGATGATGATGGCCGGATCGTTGCAGCAAATGCGCACTCGGAATCGCCAGTCACTGAAAATCAATTTCAGCCCGTCACGGTCATCCATCTCCAGCGCCTGCCCGCGATAAAGTCTTTTCAGGTGAGCGAGGAGGGGATAGGGATCGAGCATCGGCCGGCGGATGTCTCCGGAGGCGGGAAACAAGCCGATTCGCTCCACCAGCAGCGTGGGGCCGAGCCAGGACTCGTTGGCGCTCGGCAACCGCTGATGTCGCGATAACGAGGACATCACCCCGAGGTTGCCCACCTCCATTGCAATGTATGCCGAGAGTTTTTCAATGTTCATGGTTGGCCTGCCTGAATGAAGAGTGGGCGTCGGGTATTGGAGCGTTCTCAGCGGCCCTTGAGGTACACGTTGTCGTAGCAGAAGTTGGTCGCCTGCAAGTAACCCTCGGCGTCACCGCAATCGAAGCGCAAGCCCTTGAACTTGTAGGCCAGCACGCAACCATTCTGCGCCTGTTTCATCAGTGCGTCGGTGATCTGGATTTCCCCGCCTTTACCCGGTTGCGTATCGGCGATCAGGTCAAAGATATCCGGCGTCAGAATGTAGCGGCCGATGATTGCCAGGTTGGATGGCGCGTCTTGCGGAGCGGGTTTTTCCACCATGTTGTTGACCCGGTAAATCCCATCGGAGATCAGCTCGCCGGCGATCACGCCGTACTTGTGGGTCTGGTCGCGCGGCACTTCCTGGATGGCCACGATCGAGCAGCGGAATTTTTTGTAGAGCTCGATCATTTGCGCGAGAACTCCATCACCCTCCAGGTTCAGGCACAGGTCATCGGCCAAAACCACGGCGAAGGGTTCGTCACCGATCAACGGGCGGCCACTGAGAATCGCGTGGCCCAGGCCCTTCATTTCCACCTGACGGGTGTAGGAGAAGGTGCAGGTGTCGATGAGCTCGCGGGTGCCGGCCAGGAACTTCTCTTTCTCGGTGCCGCGAATCTGGTGCTCGAGCTCATAGCTGATATCGAAGTGGTCTTCCAATGCGCGCTTGCCCCGGCCGGTGACGATTGCCATGTGCTGCAGGCCGGCGTCGCGTGCCTCTTCGACGGCGTACTCGATCAATGGCTTGTTGACGATGGGCAGCATTTCCTTGGGCATGGCTTTGGTCGCCGGCAAGAAACGCGTGCCATAGCCGGCAGCGGGGAACAAACATTTACGAATCATAAAAGTATCCTGGACAGTCATGGAACACAGCCAACGGGTGCGCACAATAATGAGTGATTGCAAGTTTCAATGATTATTGAAGGCTTGCTTTAATACCTGAGTCGGGCCGTTAATGGCAAATAGCAATGTGCGAATAACACGACAATGTTATGAGATGTCGGTTTAATAGTTATTGGTTATTTTTAGTCGGTATCTGTTGATAGTGGTGAAGTCGTCGGAGTGCTAATAAGTATCCCGCACTACAGTTTGACCTGCAAAAATATTTATTGCCAGTCGTTGAACTAATTTTGTTTTGGGGTGTTGTCGCTCTTGTTTGTGTGGTTCAGCACACATCTTTGACAAGAGAGGCTTGACACGCACTTCTGCCACTATGGACCGCACTATGAAAATTCTGGTAACGGGTGGAGCCGGTTATATCGGCTCGCACACCACACTCGCGCTGCTTGAAGCAGGCTATGAAGTTGTAGTGCTGGATAATCTTTGCAACAGCAGCGACGCGGCATTGCATGCAGTAGAAGGTATTTGCGGCAAAAGTGCACTGATGGTTCGCGGCGATGTGCGCGACCGGGCTTTGCTCGAGCGGATTTTCCAAGAGCATGCCATTGATGCCGTCCTGCACTTTGCCGGGCTCAAGGCCGTGGGCGAGAGCGTGCGCAAGCCGCTTGAGTATTACGAGACCAACGTCAGCGGCAGTATCACGCTGTGTCAGGCGATGGCCGCTGCTGGCGTGTTTCGCCTGGTGTTCAGTTCATCGGCAACGGTATACGGCGCGCCGGAGCAGATGCCGATCCGCGAGGATTTCCCCACGGGCATCCCGACCAATCCCTACGGTCAATCCAAGCTGATTGTCGAAAACGTGCTGCGTGACCTGAGCCTGGCCGATCCGCGCTGGAGCATCGCCCTGTTGCGGTATTTCAACCCGATCGGCGCGCATCAAAGCGGTCAGTTGGGCGAAGACCCCAATGGCATTCCCAACAACCTGGTGCCCTATATCAGCCAGGTGGCGGTTGGCAGCCTGAAAGAGCTGTCGATCTTCGGCAACGATTACCCCACGGTCGACGGCACTGGCGTGCGTGACTACATCCATGTCGTGGACCTCGCGGACGGGCATCTCAAGGCTTTGCAATCCATTACCGGGCGTATTGGCGTTCATACCTGGAATCTCGGTACGGGCGATGGCTACAGCGTGATGCAAGTGCTGCGCGCGTTTGAACAGGCGTGCGGGCAGCCGGTGCCGTATCGGATGATGCCGCGACGTTCGGGTGACATTGCCCAGAGTTGGGCAGATGCTTCCAAAGCGGCGAAAGAGCTGGGCTGGAAAGCCACACGCAACTTGCAGGACATGGTCACCGACACTTGGCGCTGGCAATCGAATCATCCCAAGGGCTACGAGAAATGATGGCGATTTAGCTCAATGTTATTTTCAGTCAGGTTGTTAGATATCGTCTGCAAAATACACTGGCAATGCCATTTGCAAGTCCGTAGATATAAACCTGCCGTTCGACTTTTATCAGTTGGGTAAGACTGTGAAAGAACAACGGCTCTTGTTCGCTCTTTTGCGGACTTGAACGCTACCACCTCTAACACACACACGGTTTCGATCGGGTTGAATGTTAGAAAGGAGTTGATATGAAGAAAGTGATGGCAATTGCCCTGTTGTCGATGGTGAGCAACTGGGCCGGCGCGGTTGAAGCGCCGCTTACAGCAGCGACCAATGTATTGGGTAACGTGGCGGCGACTCAAGCCACAGCAGCCAGTACTGCAATGGTCGCCAGCGCTGTAGCGGCGTCCAACAGCGGTGGAAGTGCCAACGGCGGTACCACGGGTACGACAGGTACCACTGGTACCACCGGCACGCATAACTAACCGGAACATCGGTTAGTGCAGTACAGGGTCGCCCGACGCAAGTCGGGTGACTTTGTTTTAGATTCGCCCTTGAATAGCGTAGTGCCATTATGACTCGTAGTTTTTCTCTTTTAATGTTGGCAAGCATCGCTTTACAAGGTTGCATGTTTTCCCCCGGCCAATACCTGAGCACCAGTGATATCACACGCCAGGGCGCCAGTGAGAGCAGCCGAGTCGAGCTCATTCCGATCACGCCCAAGCTCATCGCCATGAACAGGGCCACGCAAAAGCGTGAGTCCGTGCCGACGGAACTGTTGGCGGCCCCGGCCGAGTACCGCATCGGCAGTAACGATGTGCTGTACATCACGGTCTGGGACCACCCGGAGCTGACCGCACCCTCCGGCGCGCAACAGCAGATCGATGCCAACGGTCGCCTGGTCCGTGCCGATGGCACGCTCTACTACCCGTTTATCAAAGAGGTGCAGGCGGCCGGCAAGACCGTCCAGCAACTGCGATCGGACATCGAAGAAAGGCTGTCGGCCTTCATCGCCGACCCGCAGGTGGATGTCGCCGTGTGGCGCTTTTCCAGTCAGAAAGTCGTGGTGACGGGCGCCGTTGCCAAGGCCGGTCCGCAGGCGATTTCCACCAATCCGTTGAGTGTGGTCGAGGCCCTCGGTACAGCCGGTATCGATACGACGAGTGCCGACTTGTCCGGTCTTTTGCTGACGCGAAACGGGCGGGTGTACACGCTCAGTCTCGACACGCTCAATCAGCCGGATTCGCAGTTGCAGAATGTCTATCTCAAGGGTGGCGATCAGCTCTATCTGCCGTACAACGACAAGAAACGCATCTACGTCATGGGCGAAGTCAACCAGCCACGCGCATTGAGTTTCAAGACCGCCACCATGAACCTGTCCGATGTGCTGGGATCGGTCGGCGGATTGAGTCAGACCACCTCCAACGGCAACGCCGTGTACGTGATCAGGGGTGTTGAAAACCTCGATGTGGAGCCGGCGAAGGTCTACCAGTTGCAAGCCCAGTCACCGACCGCCATGGCGCTGGCCACGCACTTTGAAGTACGTCCCCAGGACGTTGTCTACGTAGGTCCTGCCAACGTGACTCGCTGGAATCGCTTCGTCAGCCAATTGGTGCCGTCGGCAGCGATTGTCGGTACGGGCGCGTCTGCGGCGAAGAACATGAGCGAAGTCAGCAGCAACAGCAATTAAGGCCGGGTCCGATCGTGAGAACGTTGAATGTTGGCGTCTGCTTGATAGCGGCCTTGATGTTGTGTGGCTGTAACCCGCTGATGGTCGCTTCCTTGACCAACTTTAAGTCGGCGGTGACGGGGCCGGATGAACTGGACGTGACGGCAGCCCAGGTGGCGGATGTTCGCTATCCCCAGCTCAAGCTGACCACGCCGTCCGGTTCCGGCGTGCTGGCGTTGGTGCGTGAGCGCGGCGACCTGCAGTTCTGGGTCGCGTCCGGCAAGCAGGTGCTGCTGATTCGCGATGGCCTGGCGGTGCGCAGCATCGGCCTGGGCCTGGGCGGCGATCTGGACGGGACGCGCCTTGCAGCGGTCTCGCCCTTCAAGAAAGGCCTTCATCAAGTGCCGGATGGCTACACCAGCCAGCGCTGGATTGACCTCTACCAGGGCCAGGAAGTCGGGGTGACCTTGAACAGCCGCTTCTCCCGCCAATCCATGGAAACCCTCGAAATCCTCAACAAGGAATACGCCGTGCTGCGTGTCGATGAGCAGATTGACGCGCCGGCCATCGGCCTGCATGCGACCAATCGTTATTGGGTCGATCCCGTTGACGGTTTCATTGTGCAGAGTGAACAGCAACTGACTTCGCAGTTGCGGGTCAGGATTGTTCAACTGACCCCTGATCGCAGGCATGCGCCTTGAAGCGGGTCAGAGCGTTATCGGCGTGCCTGCTGTTGATCACCGGCGTGAGCCAGGCGGCGGTCACCGTCACCGGTGACGTTGCCAACCCGGGAGCGGTCGAACTGCCTGCGGGCGGACGATTGCTCGACGTGATCAACGTGGCACAACCCAATGCCGAAAGTTACTGGTTGGCGGGCGTCTTGCTGCGGCAGTCGCTGATTGAACAACAGACCCGACTCAAGGCCGGCGTGCTGTTTGATCTGGACGTGTTGCAGCGTATGGCCATGCTCTTCGACAGGCCGAGCCGGGCCGCCCTGGCGGTGCGTCTGGCCGAGGACGTCAGGCGCATGCCGGTCACCGGGCGCCAGGTGGCCGTTCTGGACCCGGTCGCCGTGGAAGTCGGGTTCGCCCGCAACATTCGCCTGGACGACGGTGACCGTCTGATCTATCCGCTGCGGGTCGATGAGGTCGAGGTGTTTGGCGCTGTCGCCGAACCTTGCCGGTTGCCCTATCAAGCGCTGCAAGAAGCCCGCGATTACCTGCAAGGCTGTGCGCCGCTCGAGGACGCTGACGCCGATTACCTGTGGTTGATCCAGCCCAACGGCGTCTCCCGGCGAGTCGGCATTGCGCACTGGAATCGCGAGAGCGGGCAGATACCGGCCGCCGGAAGCAAGATTCTGGTCCCGGTCAAAAACGATGACCTTGATCCGCCTATCCCTGAACTGAATCAGCAGTTGGCCGAATTTATTGCCACGCAGCTGGCTGAGGTGGTTCGTTGAATTTACGTTTTGCAGCCGTGTTGTTGTTTCCGTGTGGTTTGGCCTATGCAGAACCGCGTATTACCCAGAATGATTTCGGTGGTGCGGGCCTGTTGCAAACGCCGACGGCCCGAATGGCGCCGGCCGGTGAATTGAGCCTCAATGCCAACCGCACCGATCCCTACAGCCGTTACAGCGTTTCACTACAGCCGCTTGAATGGCTCGAAGGGTCGTTCCGCTACACCGCGATCACCAACCGCCCTTACGGCCCCGAATCGCTGAGCGGCAGCCAGAGCTATAAGGACAAGGCGGTCGACCTCAAAGCCCGCGTATGGGAAGAAACCCATTGGGCGCCCGAAGTGGCCGTGGGCTTCCGGGACATCGGTGGTACGGGCTTGTTTTCCAGTGAGTTCGTGGTGGCCAACAAGCGCTACGACAACCTTGACTTCAGCGCCGGGATTGCCTGGGGTTACCTGGGCAATCGCGGCGATTTCGAAAACCCGTTGGGCTATATCGATGATCGCTTCAAGACCCGACCGGACAGTGAAGGGACCGGTGACGTTAACGCCGGTGCGTACTTTCGCGGCAGCCCTTCCTTTTTCGGCGGCGTAAGCTATCAGACGCCTTGGGATCGGCTCAGTCTGAAACTCGAATACGAGGGCAACGATTACAAGAACGAGCCGAAGGACAACGAGATCAAGCAGGACTCGCCGATCAACCTCGGCGCGGTGTTCAAGCTGACTGACTCGGTCGATTTCAGCGCGGCGTGGGAACGTGGCAACACGGCGATGTTCGGCGTCACCTTTCACACCAACTTCGTCAGCCGCAAGGCACCGGCGAAGACGTTCGATCCACCGGCTGAGCCATTGCCGGCGAAAGCGCCGAGCACCGAGTTGGATCAGGTCAATTGGGCCGATGTGTCACGGCGCCTGCAGCAAAATGCCGGGTACAAGGTCGAGCGCATCAGTCAGCGCGATTCCGAATTGATCGTGTATGGCGAGCAGCAGCGTTACTTCCATTCGGCCAAAGGCGTAGGCCGTGCGAGCCGGATTCTGGACAACAGCGTCAACGACGAGATCGACTGGTTCACCGTGGTCAACAAGCGCTACGACCTGCCGCTTGAAGAGACCAGTGTGCCTCGGCAAACCTTTCGCGAAGTGATCAACAACGAGGAGCCGCTGCAAACGCTGCACCGCACCACCGAGATCAACCCGGCGATGCCGCACAACGAGAAAACCCTCTACACCGAAGCGCCGCAGGCATTCGCTTATGGCGTCGGGTTGGGATTCAAGCAGAACGTGGGCGGCCCCGATGGCCTGCTCTATCAATTCAGCGCCGATGCGGACGCCGAGTACCGGTTCAACCGCAACACCTGGTGGAGTGGCTTGCTCAGTGCCAACCTGATCAACAACTTCGACAAGTTCACCTATGACGCGCCCAGCGGCTTGCCGCGTGTGCGCACGGACTTGCGCCAGTATATGACCACCTCCGATGTGACCATGCCGCTGTTCCAGGTCAGCCATGCCGAGCAGTTGGACAAAGACCTGTACGGCATGGTGTACGGCGGCTATATGGAGTCGATGTTTGCTGGTGTGGGGGGCGAGGTGCTGTTTCGTCCGACCGGTGAGCGCTGGTCATTGGGGGCGGACCTGAATTACGTCCGTCAGCGTGATTTTGACCAGGGGTTTGGTTTGCGTGATTACTCGGTGGTGACCGGTCACATCACCGGCTACACCGACTTGCCCTACGATACGCTGGCAGCCATCAGCGTCGGGCGTTACCTGGCCGGCGACTGGGGTGGCACGCTGGACATCTCACGGGAGTTTTCCAACGGCGTACGGTTTGGTGCCTGGGCAACCATCACCACCGCAACCGGTGCAGAATACGGAGAGGGTAGTTTCGACAAAGGCATCTACCTGTCTATTCCGTTCGACGAACTGATGAGCATGTCGACCATGCGCCGCGCCAACCTTGTCTGGTCGCCACTGACCCGAGACGGCGGTGCACGGCTCAATCGCAGCTACCAGTTGCATTCCATGACCGACAGCCGAGACGACGACCTGTTCTACCGCAACTTCGAGAAGATTACCGAGTAATTCCGGCTCCGGTGTTGTTGATGGTCAGGTCAGGCGCACATCGCGCATCAGCAGGCCAAAACTTAAATCCACCGCATCCGGTATCGGTAAATACACCGTATGCCCATCCCCCGGAGCCACGTCAATCGCGTCGCCTTTGACATTGTTCAGTTGATGCAGATCGAAGTGAAAATTACCCCTGGGCGTCATCAGTTCCATGTGATCGCCCAGGGCAAAGCGGTTCTTCACCTTGACCTCCGCCAACCGGTCCCGTCGCTCGCCGGTCAGTTCGCCGACGAATTGCTGCCGTTCCGACACCGAGCTGCCGTTCTGGTAATTCTGGTACTCGTCATGCACGTGCCGACGCAGGAAACCTTCGGTGTAGCCGCGTTGGGCGAGGGACTCCAGGTCGGTCATCAGACTGCGGTCGAACTCGCGACCGACCACTGCATCGTCGATGGCCCGACGGTACACTTGCGTGGTTCTTGCACAGTAGAAGTGCGATTTGGTCCGGCCTTCGATTTTCAGTGAATGCACGCCCATTTGCGTCAAGCGCTCGACATGCTGCACGGCGCGCAGGTCCTTGGCGTTCATGATGTAGGTGCCGTGTTCGTCTTCGAAGGCGGGCATCAGTTCATCGGGGCGATTGGCTTCCTGCAGCAGAAACAACTGCTCGGTGGGGGCACCGAGACCCAGTGTCGGTTCCGGTTGAAAGAGTTGAACGATGTCCCCGGCGAGATTTTCCGTGGCCGGTTGCGCCGCATATTTCCAGCGGCAGGCATTGGTGCAACTGCCCTGGTTGGCGTCGCGCTTGTTCATGTAACCCGACAACAGGCAACGACCCGAATAGGCCATGCACAACGCGCCTTTTCCAGCTCCATGGCTGGGACTTGCTGGCGAATTTCGGCGATTTCCTCCAGGGACAGCTCCCGCGACAGGATGATCCGGCTCAACCCCTGTTGCTGCCAGAACTCGACACTGGCCCAGTTGACCGTGTTGGCCTGTACCGAGAGGTGTATCGGCATCTGCGGGTAGTGACGGCGCACCAGCATGATCAAACCGGGGTCGGACATGATCAGGGCGTCCGGCGCCATGGCAATGATCGGTGCCAGGTCCTTGAGGAAGGTTTTGAGCTTGGCGTTGTGCGGCGCGATGTTCACCACTACGTAAAAGCGCTTGCCCTGAGCCTGGGCCTCGCGAATGCCGAGGGCCAGGTTGGCGTGATCGAATTCGTTGTTACGCACGCGCAGGCTGTAGCGCGGCTGGCCGGCGTACACCGCATCGGCGCCGTAGGCGAAGGCGTAACGCATGTTTTTCAGGGTGCCGGCGGGGGCAAGCAGTTCCGGAGCAATGAGATTCATGGTGAGTCGATCGCAAAAGCCGCGCAGGGTAACCCCCTTGGTCCGAGGACTTATTGATCTGGATCTATGCTTTATTCACCAACGGATGGCACTCGTGCGCGCTGCAGTGGCCTAAGCATCAGGGCGTACCTTCGCGTCCCGGCGCACTGGCATGGATCGGACATGAACAAAGAGACGCTCAAAGACAAATCGTTGGCCATCTTGCTGTTGCTGGTGAGTGTTGCGTTCATCTGGATACTGCTGCCGTTCTACGGTGCGGTGTTCTGGGCGGTGATCCTCGGTATTCTCTTCGCGCCCTTGCAACGTCAGCTGCAGCTGAAATTCGGCTGGCAGCGCAATCTCACCTCGTTGCTCACACTGAGCATCTGTCTGCTGATTGCGATTCTGCCGGTGATTATCCTGAGTATCTTCCTGGTCCAGGAGGGAACGGCGCTCTACAAGAACATCGAAAGCGGCGAGTTGGACATCGCCGGCTATGTAGCGCAGTTCAAGCACAGCCTGCCGCCGTACTTCCAGCATCTGCTCGACCGCTTCGGCATGGGTGAGCTCAATGGGCTGCGCGAGAAAATCATCAAGAGCGCCATGACCGGTAACGAGTTCGTCGCCACCCAGGCCTTCAGTTTTGGTCAGGGAACATTCGAGTTCATCGTCAGTTTTTTCATCATGTTGTACCTGCTGTTTTTCTTCCTGCGCGACGGTGCGGAACTCGCACGCAAGGTGCGCATGGCCGTGCCACTGGAGGAAAGCCAGAAGCGTCGGTTGCAGCTCAAGTTCAATCGGGTGGTGCGGGCGACGGTAAAAGGCAACCTGGTGGTCGCCATTACCCAAGGCGCCCTGGGCGGTTTGATTTTCTGGTTTCTGGACATTCCCAGTGCATTGATCTGGGCGGTGTTGATGGCGTTTCTGTCATTGTTGCCAGCGGTGGGGGCGGGGATTATCTGGGCGCCGGTTGCTGCGTTCTTCCTGTTCACAGGAGCGATCTGGCAAGGGGTGACGCTGGTGTTGTTCGGTGTGTTGGTGATCGGGCTGGTGGATAACGTATTACGTCCGATCCTGGTGGGCAAGGACACCAAGATGCCGGACTACATGATCCTGATCTCGACCCTCGGCGGCCTGGCGATTTTTGGCCTGAACGGCTTCGTCATCGGCCCGTTGATCGCGGCCCTTTTCATGTCGAGCTGGGCCATTTTCATCGAGACCAAACCGCGTGTTCAGCTGCCTTAGGCGCTGAGTTGCCCGGGCCGACCGGTGCCGATTTGTTGCGACATCGCCCTGGCGGCGGGCAGCGAAGTGAGTGGGCCGCTGATTGGCTCGCCGTCCTGCACCAGATACCAGCAGGCAAGCATGCCCAGTTCTCTGAGTGAGGCGGGAACGGCGCTGCCGATAACGGACATGATCTGAATCTGAGACATCATAAGTACCTCCATTAATCTATGGAGCTACCTTACGGTTCTGGAGCGGCAACGAAAAATCAACGCGTTCGATAGTGGACATTGATGCCGCAGTGGGCAATCGACCGGCTGTCGGTCAGTCGACCACCTGATCGAGCATATGAACCACTTCCTGCTCGCTGAGCAGGCCTTTGCGCACCAGGTTCCTGGTCAGCAGCGAAAGAAACTTGGCGCTGCGGTGGCCTTCCAGTTGCTTGAGTTCGGTCAGTACGTTGTACACCTTGGCGCAGGTGCACAAACCGACAATGCGGTGCGGGTTTTGTGTGGGCATGAGGTCGTCCTTGTTCTTATCAACTGTTTGACGGACAGTTTTTCCAATCGGTGTCGATCGGGCTGTTCCCAGAGCGACCTTGACGAGATTTATCCAGACCTGCGACGACGAATGGCGGTGTGTGGGAGACAGATTTTTACGCTCGCAATAAAAAGCCCCGCACAGAAAGCGGGGCTTGATGAACCTGTTACCAGCGGCCGTAACCGTGGGGTGGGCCATAGTAGCCGCGAGGTGGGCCGTAATAACCACGAGGCGGACCGTAATAAACCGGGGCCGGGCGATAGTAGATCGGTTGTTGCACGTAGACCGGCGCCGGCTGGTAGTAAACCGGAGGTGGCGGTGCGTAATAGACCGGCGCGGGCTGGGCGTAGACCGGTTGGGGTGCGACATACACCGGTCGATTGGCGTTGATCAGGGCCGAGCCGACGATGGCAGTACCGACAATCGCTCCGTATACCGCCGCATCATTACCACCACCATGGGCTTGCGCCTGACCTGTGATAGCGAGTGCGCTGATCAGCAAGGCAACTGTGGGGATTTTACGGATCATGATAGTTCCTCGTTTCTTCGACCCGGCGCTTGTGTCTGCGATAGATACAAGGATTGTCGCGGGGATACATCTAAGACAGCTTTTTTCCGAAAAACAGCACAGCCGGTGGGTAAATTTTGTGTAAGGTCTGTACCGGTTTGCTGACGGTCGTGACAGGCCGCGAACAGCTGCACAAATATGATCGATCAGAACCGGTGGGCTGGCTAATCCCGTCCATCCGAAAGTGCGTTTGAAGGAGATTTTCATGCAGATGAACCCCAACAAAGACACCCAGTTGTGCATGTCGCTTTCCGGGCGGCCAGGGAACTTTGGCCTCAGATTTCACAATCATCTGTATGAACAACTGGGCCTGAATTTCTATTACAAGGCCTTCGCCAGTCAGGATCTGCCTGGCGCAGTCGCCGGAATTCGAGCACTACGGATCCGTGGGTGCGGTGTGTCGATGCCGTTCAAGGAAGCCTGTATTGCTTTGGTCGATGAGCTGGATGCATCGGCGGCCGCCATTCAATCGATCAATACAATCGTCAACTCCGATGGCCATCTGAAAGCCTACAACACCGATTACATCGCTATCGCTCAACTGCTGCGAACCCACGAAGTGCCCAAGGATTCGACCTTTGCCCTGCGTGGCAGCGGCGGCATGGCCAAAGCGGTTGCTAGCGCCTTGCGCGATGGCGGCTATAAAAACGGCGTGATTGTGGCCCGCAACGAGCACGCTGGGCAGGCATTGGCGCGATCATTGGGGTACGAATGGCAAGCGGAGCTGGGTGGCCGACGTCCGCAGATGCTGATCAACGTCACGCCGATCGGTATGACCGGTGGTCTGGAGGCCGATCAATTGGCCTTCGAGGCGGATGCCATCGCCCAGGCGGAAACGGTCTTCGACGTGGTGGCAGTTCCCTCGGAAACACCGCTGATTGTGCGCGGCCGGGCTGAAGGCAAGCGGTTGATCACCGGGCTCGAAGTCATCGCGATTCAGGCGCTGGAGCAGTTTGTGCTGTACACCGGGGTGCGACCGACCGAGGAGCAGTTTGGCAAAGCTGTGGAATTCGCCCGCAGCTGACCTGTATTGATTGTACGGACGCCATCGCGAGCAAGCTTGCTCCTACAGGCGCGCACCGCAAGCCTATTGTGGGAGCGTGCTCGCGATGGCGGCGGTGCATCCAGCATCAAAGTGACTGGAAACTCACTCTACTCCAGTCGCTCCAACCGCTCTTCCAGCGCCGCAATCCGCGCTTCAAGCTCTTCGATCCGCTCGATTGAAACACCGCTGCCGGTACTGCGCTCCGACGGATTTTGCCGCGCCGCGAGAATCGCTTCGATATCCGCCGGATCACCCAGTGCATGGGTATAACGATCCTCACGTTGGCCAGCCTGGCGCGGGATCAGCACTGCCAGGCCTCGGGCAATCAACCGCTCCAGTTGATGCACCACCTGTTCGGTGTCTTCGAATTCATGCATGCGACCACTGCGGGTCAGCAGTTCGTTGACCGTCTGCGGGCCGCGCAGGAACATCAGCCCCGTCAGAATCACCTGCGCCGGCACCAGTTCCAGCGCCTTGTCGACCTTATGCTCCCAGCGATCGGCGCGGCTACCCATCACCAATTTGGCAAAGCCGCGCCCTTCAAGTGCACGCAGACTCTGGCCGACCTGGCCAGGGGTGAGGTTCATCACCGGCTCACGGCTGGTCTTCTGGTTGCAGGCAATCACCAGGGCATTGAGGGTCAGCGGATAGGTTTCCGGGCTGGTGGCCTGTTTTTCGATCAACGAGCCCAAAATGCGGATTTCCGTGCCGTTCAGGCGTGGTTCGTCAAAGGTCTGTTCTTGATCAGTGCTCATCGCGCTTTTCCCTGTGCCGTCGAAGCAGCCTAGCCTAATCCTTGCAGGATAAAAGACAAGCCGCAGGACGGTCGGGGGTGGCTATAATCGGCCCACGTTCTTTCCTGTCATCACACGAGACTGCCATGACCATTTCCCTGTACGACGCTTCTGTGCCTGTTTTCCAGCAAATGCTCAACGCCCTGAGCGATGTGCTGAAGAAAGCGGAAGCCCACGCGAGCGCCAAGAACATCGACCCGAACGCCTTCCTGCAGGCTCGCCTGTACCCGGACATGTTCCCGCTGGTGCGTCAGGTGCAGATTGCAGTTGATTTCGCCAAGGGTGTTTCCGCGCGCCTGGCTGAAGTCGAACTACCGAAGTACGACGACACCGAAACCACCTTCGCCGAGCTGCAAGCGTTGATCGCCAAGGTCCTGGCCTTCATTGGCGAGTTCAAGCCGGACCAGATCAATGGCAAGGAAGGGATCGAGATCGTCACCCGTCCGGGCACACCCAAGGAGAAACGCTTCACGGGTCAGTCTTACCTGCTGACCTATGGCCTGCCGCAGTTTTTCTTCCACGTCACCACGACTTATGCGCTGCTGCGTCATAACGGTGTGGAAGTGGGCAAGCGCGATTACATGGGCGCGTTCTAAAACCGTCCAGATACAAAAAAGCCCCCGGAGCCTTAGGCTTCGGGGGCTTTTTCATGGGTATGCATTTATTCGCTGCACCACGAACCCTGTGGGAGCTAGCCTGCTAGCGATGGCGTACTGTCAGCCAACATCAATGTTGAATGTTGCGCCATCATCGCTAGCAGGCTAGCTCCCACAGAGATTTTTGTCAGGCCAGGCGTTCTGCTTTTGCCTCTTCACCCAGGCAAGCCGCTGCGGTGAACAGCACGTCGGTGGAGGAATTCAGCGCCGTCTCCGCCGAGTCCTGCAACACGCCGATGATGAAACCAACCGCCACCACCTGCATGGCGATTTCGCTGGGAATGCCGAACAGGCTGCATGCCAGCGGAATCAGCAACAGCGAACCGCCCGCCACGCCCGAAGCGCCGCAAGCGCAGATTGCCGCAACGACGCTCAGCAGAATCGCGGTCGGGATGTCCACGGCGATACCCAATGTATGCACGGCGGCCAGGGTGAGCACGGTGATGGTGATCGCGGCGCCCGCCATGTTGATGGTCGCGCCCAATGGGATCGACACCGAGTACGTGTCCTCGTGCAGGCCCAGACGCTTGCTCAACTCCAGGTTGACCGGGATGTTCGCCGCCGAACTGCGGGTGAAGAACGCGGTGATGCCGCTCTCGCGCAGGCAGGTCAGTACCAGCGGATAAGGGTTGCGGCGCAGCTTCCAGAACACGATCAGCGGGTTCATTACCAGCGCCACGAACAGCATGCAACCGAGCAGCACGGCCAGCAGGTGTGCGTAACCAATCAGCGCGCCAAAACCGGAAGTGGCCAGGGTCGAGGCCACCAGGCCGAAGATACCCAGCGGTGCGAAGCTGATCACCAGGCGCACGATCACCGTCACCCCGTTCGACAGGTCGCCCAGTACTTCACGAGTGGTGTCGCCTGCGTGGCGAATGGCGATACCCATACCGATGGCCCAGGCGAGAATACCGATGAAGTTGGCGTTCATCAGTGCACTGACCGGGTTGTCCACCACGCTCAGCAGCAGGCTTTGCAGGACTTCGCCGATCCCGCCCGGTGCCGACACCGCAACGTCCTGGGTCGACAGCACCAGGCTCGAGGGGAACATCATGCTGGCCACTACCGCGACCACCGCGGCGGCGAATGTGCCCAGCAGATACAGGAACAGAATCGGCCGGATATGGGTTTCCTGACCGTGCTTGTGGTTGGCGATCGACGCCATGACCAGCACGAACACCAGAATCGGCGCGACCGCTTTCAGTGCGCTGACAAACACTTTGCCGATAAACGCAGTGGACTTCGCCGCTTCAGGTGCAAACAGGGCCAAGGCAATGCCGGCGATAAGGCCGATGACGATTTGCGTGACCAGGCTCAGGCGTTTGAGGCGGTGCAATAAAGGAGGGGATGAAGCAGTCATAAAACGGCGTCTCTGAATTTTTTATAAGTGCATGATTTCGCCGCGCGTTCGGCGGGCAGGAAACCGAAGTGTGTCGCGACATCGACGCAAAAATGGCCGATGAACACTGGGTGTACGTTTTTCAGGGCGCGGACTTTATCACAGCGTAGGCACGATCTTTCAGCCTGTGACGAACTGCCGCCACGGCCTTCAACGCGAAATGCAGGTTCGTGCAACCGCGTCCGGAAACACTCTGTTAAGATTCGCCATCCTCATTTTCATCTTGCCAGTGGGCCTTCGGGTCTTCGCTGGTGTCGTCGTTTTTTCTGGAGTTTTGCATGCTGTTGCCCATTCTTCTGTTGTCCGCCGCCGGTTTCACGGTGCTGACCACGGAATTCATCATCATTGGCCTGTTACCGGCAATTGCCCGGGATCTGGAGGTCAGCATCCCGCAAGCCGGGTTGCTGGTGACCTTGTTCGCGTTCACCGTCGCCGCGTTCGGGCCGTTTCTCACGGCGTACTTCGCCCGTTTCGAGCGGCGCAAGCTGTTTATCTCGGTGTTGATCATGTTTGGCCTGGCCAACACGCTCGCGGCCCTGGCGCCGAATATCTGGGTGATGGCGTTTGCCCGGTTGGTTCCGGCGCTGGGTCTTCCGGTATTCTGGGCTTTGGCCAGCGAGACGGCGGTGGACATCGTCGGGCCGGACTACGCCGGACGTGCCATTGCCAAGATCGGCTTCGGTATTGTCTGCGCCACGGTGTTCGGCATTCCGGTGGGCACGCTGATTTCCGACGCGTTCGGCTGGCGCAGTGCTTTCGCGATTCTGGCGGTCATCGCCTTTGCCAAAGCCTTGCTGCTGTTTATCTATCTGCCGAAAACCAACTTGCATCAACATCAAGTGAGCTTCAGGTCGCAGTTCAAGATCCTGCGCAGCCCGCTGATGCTCGGTCACGTGCTGCTGTCAGTGATTGTGTTCAGCGGCATGTTCACCGCCTACACCTATCTGGCGGACATTCTCGAACGACTTGCCGGTTTCAACGGCACGGTGGTGGGCTGGTGCCTGATGGGCTTCGGTGCGGTCGGACTGATCGGCAACTCGCTGGGCGGTCGCGCCGTGGATCGCCATCCACTGATGGCTTCAATGATGTTCTGTGCCTTCATGATTGCCGGGCTGGTGGCGCTGGTGCCGAATATTCATTCACCTGTGGGGCTGGCGGCGGCGATGGGCGTCTGGGGCGTGACCCAGGCCGCGCTTTTCCTGGTCAGCCATGTGCGCTTGATGAAAGCAGCCCCGCAAGCACCGGCGTTCGCCGCATCGTTGAACATTGCCGGGGCCAATCTCGGCATCGGTCTGGGTGCGATGATCGGCGGACGGGTGATCGACAGCGTTGGCCTGCAAGGCCTTGGTTTCGCCGCGGCCGGTTTTATCCTTGCCTCGATCCTGCTGGCCATTGCACTGATGACCTTCAAGCCGCGGGAAGTCGTCACAGCGCTGTAAACAACTCGCGTCGGGCACCTTCGGTAATGGCGACAATGCCGGGGTGCTTGACCTTGCGTTCCACTGAGATGGCGTAGAACGACTCGCTCACCGCGTCGGTCTGGCCGATCACCTCCACGCCGCATTGGCGTTTCACTTCATCGGCAATTACGCTCGGGCCGATGAAAATCCCGCTGCCCGATTGGCCGAAGGCCTGCATCAATGCACTGTCATCGAACTCGCCGACAATCTGCGGCTGGATCTGCTGCTCGGCGAACCAGCGTTGCAAACGGCTGCGCACCACGGTTTCCGGGCCGGGGATCAACAACGGCGCACCGTGCAGGTTGCGCGGAAAGTCGTTTCCATAACGAGCCGCCAGTTCTGGGGTGGCAAAGAAGCTGATCCCGCACTCACCCAGTTTCTGGCTGTAACCCTTGATGTCCAGGTGCGACGGCATCGGGCTGTCGGAAATCACCAGGTCCAAGCGTTGGATCGCCAGGTCGGCGAGCAGACGCTCAAGTTTGTCTTCGCGGCAGGTGATGCGCAGTGGTTCGTTCAGCTCCATGGTCGGTGCGATCAGGCGGTAGACGATGGATTTGGGCACAACGTCAGCGACGCCGACGCGAAACAGAATCTGCTGTTCGTTGGGCTGGGCGCGTAACATCAACTCCAGTTCGCCACCCAGTTGAAACATTTGTTCGGCGTAGGGCAGGGTCTGCCGACCGGCCTCGGTAAGTTCCAGTTGCCGGCCTACCCGGCGAAATAACTCGATGCCATAGGTCTGTTCAAGCAATGAAATCTGCCCGCTGATGGTTTGCGGCGTGAGGTTCAGCTGTTCACAGGCGCGCACGATGCTGCCGGTTTTGGCCACCACCCAAAAATAATGCAATTGGCGATAGTTGAGCACTACTGATATCCCCGTAGGAGCTGCCGAAGGCCGCGATCTTTAAAAGCAACGTCAAAAGATCGCAGTCTGCGGCAGCACCTACATAAAGCGATTGTGTGATGAATGCTGGATTCGTAAAAACCGAAGTATAGCTGCTAAAAATACGAATTTTCCTGAAGTGTTTGTCTCCCTAGAATGCGTCGCTATTAGCGGGCCATCGTTTCGGTCTCGTTCGTTCTATCGAGGAAAACATCATGAAGGTTAAAGCCACGGCCCTGCTGATCACGTCTTTACTGGTATTGGCCGGTTGCGACCAGGCCGAGAAAAGCGCTCAGCAATTGATGGGCAAGGCAGCCGAAAGCGCCAAACAAGCGATTGACGATACCCACAAAGCCGCCGAGCAAGCGCTCAGCGATGCCACGGGTAGCTTGATCAGCAAAAAAGAATCATCGGAAAAAGAGGCGGAAAAAACCGAATCTTCTTCCCAGGAAATCTAAACGTCTTATAACGAGTCAGGACTGACCCAATGGAATACCTTTTACAGCTTGCCGCCAGCCCCGCAGCCTGGGTCGCCTTGTCGACGCTGATCGTGATGGAAATCGTGCTGGGCATCGATAACCTGATCTTCATCTCGATCCTGACCAACAAACTGCCCTTGCAGAATCGGCAGAAGGCACGCCGAATCGGTATCGGCATGGCATTGATACTGCGTCTGGGCTTGCTCAGCACCATCGCGTTCATCGTCCAGTTGACTGCGCCGGTGTTCGAGGTACTTGGCCATGCGCTTTCCTGGAAAGACATGATCCTGATCGCTGGCGGTCTGTTCCTGTTGTGGAAGGCAACCTCCGAGATCCATCACAGCATGGATCCGGCACCGGAAGATCCGAAGTCGGCGACATCGACCGTGACCTTGGGTTTTGCCGCGGCGATCGGTCAGATCCTGATGCTGGACATGGTGTTCTCCATCGACAGCATCATTACCGCTGTTGGCATGACCGAGCATTTGCCGATCATGGTCATCGCAGTAGTGGTCTCGGTGCTGGTGATGTTGTTCGCGGCTGATCCGCTGGCCAAGTTCATCAACGACAACCCGACAGTAGTGATGCTCGCCCTGGGCTTCTTGATCATGATTGGCATGACGCTGATCGCCGAAGGCTTCGGTGCCCACGTACCGAAAGGCTATGTGTATGCGGCGATGGCATTCTCGGCGGCAGTCGAGGTGCTGAACATCCTGCGTCGCAACCGGCATAAGCGCCTGGCTGCTGAAGCCTGATAGTCGCCAAATGAAACGGCCGCCTGAAACTTCTGGAAGAAGTCAGGCGGCCGTTTTTGTTTGTGCCCCGTTGTAAATCAGTGGGCGCTGGCGTGAGAGGCGGGTGATTCTTCTTTTGCCAGTGGTGCCGGCTGAACCGGATGGTGATGGTGGCGTCGGGTAATCCGCAGCACGCCCCACAACATGGCCGCGGCGACGGCCAGCCAGCCGAAAATCAACATCACGATGGTCATTGTCAGGCTCATCTGTGCCTCCTCTTTGCCCTGCTGCGGGCGCACTCACTGTGCTTGTGCTCTTTAGAACACAGTCTAGCCGTTGCCGTATTTCAGGCTATTGACCAAAGGTCGGCTATCACCAACCAGTTCGCTCTATCCAACCCATTCAACTACGGTTTAAGGCTATACCGGCGCTGCGCGGCGACCTATCATCGACGGCCTAGCCGACGCGATTGCCTGGCAACTGAACAAGAGAGTGATGATAGTGCGAGTGATTCCTCGAGCGCTTTGCATGGCGTTGATTATTGCCAGCCTGACGGGCTGTGCGGGGAGTGTCGACCCGCAGGTCAAGCGTCTGCCTGAGCGGGTGGAGCTTAGTGGTCGGTTCTACAAAGGCGTCGCGTACCAGAGCGGGCCGCAAGTGTTGGCGAGCATGTTGTCGCAGCAGGGCGTCGTGATCACGCCGGGCCTGCTCGATGAACCCTTGCACCTGCCGGGTGCGGAAGGGCAATTGCAACAAAACATGCAAAGCCTTGCCCGTGAGTACGGCATGGTCGTCTATCCCCTCGACAGTAATTTGCCCGCGTTGCTGAGCCAGGTAGCCGCCGGCTTTCCAGTGATGGTGCGCTTCACTGAGGGTTCTGCGATGTGGGCCGAGCCTCGTTACGCGATTCTTTCCGGATATAACCGCCAGAAGCAAACAGTCTTGCTGCGGGCCGGCATGAATCGCAATACGCTGATGAGCTTCAGCTCGTTTGAATCGGCCTTCAAGGACGCTGGCGGTTGGGCAGTGTTGATCCAGAGTCCGACGCAAATCCCGGCCCAGGTCGATCATCCGCGCTGGCTCAAGGCGGCGAGTGACTTGGCCCACGCCGGTCAGGAGCAGGCGGCCGCCAAAGCCAGGAAAGCCTTGGCCGCACAGTAGTCCCGTTCGTCACCTGCCGGGCACCTGCGCCCGCCGCCAGCCTCTGATCTGTAAGGGCCCGAACGTTTCGGGCCCTGATCAGGAGGCGACCATGGTTCATTCCTCTACGCCCGACGGCCCACATTCATCTGAGCACTCCTCCGGTGATGAGCTCGACTTTGACCCCGATTCCCCCGATCTCGCTGATCCCCAGGTCGACCCCACAGGGCCGGCCAAGGCTCCTCGGGACGTAAAACCGGGTGATAACCCCAAGGCTCCGGCGAAGCCCTACGATCCCCTTGGCGATCTGAAACCGCAGACTTGATGGAGGTGCGTATGTCTACTGATTCGAGTTTGGATGACAAGCGTCCGGAGACTGTTCCTACGACGCCGGAGAAAGACACGGACCCGGTGATGGACCCTGACAGCCCGCTGCGTGATCCGCTGGCCCGTCCAGCGGTTGCACCCGGGGAACATCCGAAAGGTTGGCGGGATCCGAGCGCTGGAGACGGTATTCCGGATGATGACCAGATGCCGCTGCCTAATGATTAATGGCTAAAAAAACTGTGGCGAGGGAGCTTGCTCCCGCTGGACAGCGTAGCTGTCCCATGGGGCCGCTTCCCAGCCCAGCGGGAGCAAGCTCCCTCGCCACAGGTTCGTGTCGCGTTGCTACTTCGAGGCTTCAACCACGCCGCTCTGGCGTTGCTTGAGGTTTTTGTCCGATTTGTATTGCAACGCTACGGACGGCACCGTCGCGCTGTTGCCGGTTTCGACCCATTTGCGAATGCGCGTGGCATCGGCGAAGTGGGTGTACTTGCCGTACGCGTCAAGAATGACCAGCGCAACCGGGCGATTAGCCATATGGGTCACCAGCACCAGGCAGTGACCAGCAGCGTTGGTAAAACCGGTCTTGGTCAGTTCGATGTTCCAGTTCGGTTTGTTGACCAGATGGTCGGTGTTGCGGAAACCCAGGCTGTAATTGGGTTTGCGGAACGACACGGTTTTTTGCTTGGTCGTGCTCAGCTCAGTCAGCAAAGGGTACTTGTGCGCGGCGACCAATAGCTTGCTCAGGTCGCGCGCGGTGGACACGTTGCGCGGTGACAGGCCGGTCGGTTCGACAAAGTGCGTACTGTTCATGCCCAGTGCCCTTGCCTTGGCGTTCATTGCGGCAATAAATGCCGCATAACCGCCAGGGTAGTGATGGGCGAGGCTC
Organism: Pseudomonas sp. P1.8; assembly: GCF_001269805.1. NCBI lineage: Bacteria > Pseudomonadati > Pseudomonadota > Gammaproteobacteria > Pseudomonadales > Pseudomonadaceae > Pseudomonas > Pseudomonas sp. P1.8. Next base: position 44,699 of record NZ_LHVM01000018.1, on the reverse strand, counting down.
GCGGCGGCGCGGTTCTCCGAGGACATCAGCGCGATCAGAAGCATTTCCCGGCGTGGCATCTCGCTGTTGAGTTTGACCCGGGAAAACACGCCCTTCATTTCCGGGGTGTCACTGATGTTGATGTTGATGTACTCGTCCATGTTCTGACGGGCTTCGACCACGACCAGGCCGGTCATCAACTTGCTGACGGAAGCGATGGGTACCACCACGTCCGGGTTATTGGCATAGATGACTTTGTTGGTCTGCAAATCAACCAGCAAAGTGCTGCCGGACGCGAGCTTGAGTCGTGTGTTGTCCCGCGGCGCCGCGGTCGTTTCGCCAGCGCTGGCGATTGGCGTGATGAGAATCCCTGTAACGGCAAACAATAGGCTCAGGATAGAAAGACGGATTTTCACGCTGGCAGACTCATAAGGTGTTGATAAGCCGTTTTGTAACGGGCTATTTCTCAAAAAGCGCGACATTTTGGAGTATGGCTGAATAACTGTCGATGGTTGTTCAAGTAACAGGTGAAAGTCCTTGGAAACATGAAAAAAACGTCATTTTCCGGCGGATGGTCGATCTTTTTTTACAGACAAAAAAAACCCCGCGATGGGCGGGGTTCTTCTTATGCCAATCTGCAACTTAGCTGTGCAGTGTTTCAGCTGCATACAGCGTGTTTTCCAGCAGGCAGGCACGAGTCATCGGGCCTACACCGCCGGGCACTGGTGTGATCCAGCCTGCACGGGGCAGGGCGGTTTCGTAGATCACATCACCGACCAGCTTGCCGTCTGCCTGGCGGTTGATTCCGACGTCAATCACGATGGCGCCTTCCTTGATCCACTCGCCCTTGACCAGGCCCGGCTTGCCGGCGGCGACCACGACCAGATCGGCGCGGCCGACGTGGCCAGCCAGGTCCTTGGTGAAGCGGTGGGTGACGGTCACGGTGCAACCGGCCAGCAACAACTCCATCGCCATCGGGCGACCAACAATGTTGGAGGCACCGACAATGACGGCATTCATCCCGTACAGATCGGCGCCGGTGCTTTCCAGCAAGGTCATAATGCCTTTGGGGGTGCAGGGGCGCAGCAGGGGAATGCGCTGGGCCAGGCGACCGACGTTATAAGGATGGAAGCCGTCGACGTCTTTGTCCGGACGAATGCGCTCCAGCAGTTTGGAGGCATCCAGGTGCTCTGGAAGTGGAAGCTGCAGGAGAACGCCATCAATCGCCGGGTCGTCGTTCAGGCGATCGATCAGATCGGTCAGCGTTTCTTGAGTGGTTTCGGAAGGCAGGTCATAGGCCTGGGAAAGGAAGCCGACTTCTTCACAGTCTTTACGCTTGTGCGAGACATAAACCTGAGAGGCAGGATCGCTGCCGACCAGGATCACCGCGAGGCCCGGCGTGCGCAGACCTTGCTGGCGACGCTCGGTGACGCGTTGGGCGATCTGCTGGCGCAGGCTGGCGGCGATCGATTTGCCGTCGATAAGTTGTGCAGTCATTGCGCGTGATTAACCATCGAGAGGGGAAAAAAAGAGAACGCATTCTCGCATGTCATGCGGTGAGGGCAAAGGCGCTTGGTCTGCAAATTCCTCTAAGCCCTTTAATTAAATGAATTTTTTTTAAAAAAGATTTGACGGCCTTCAGGTCGCTCTATACTATTCGTCGCACTTGTCGGGCACAGCCTAGCACTGGTTGAGAAGGTCGAGCGGAACCACGGTTCTGCAAAACTGGAAAGCACTTAGTTTGTAGTCCTTCAAGGTTACAGCTAACAAGGCGCCCGTAGCTCAGCTGGATAGAGCATCCGCCTTCTAAGCGGATGGTCGCAGGTTCGAGTCCTGCCGGGTGCGCCATTAGGCAACTTTGGCACAAGTAACGCGATATGGTGGGCGTAGCTCAGTTGGTAGAGCACGGGATTGTGACTCCCGTTGTCGTGGGTTCGATCCCCATCGTCCACCCCATATTTCGAAAGGCGCCAGATTAACAATCTGGCGCCTTTGCTTTAAAAGCTTCAACCGCGGATGTGGTGGAATTGGTAGACACACTGGATTTAGGTTCCAGCGCCGCGAGGCGTAAGAGTTCGAGTCTCTTCATCCGCACCAAATAAAGCTTTGCTCATGTCGCTTGGCGTGGTCGAGGTTCAACAGAGAAGTTGTTCATTCTTTGTACTGCAATATGGTGGGCGTAGCTCAGTTGGTAGAGCACGGGATTGTGACTCCCGTTGTCGTGGGTTCGATCCCCATCGTCCACCCCATATTTCGAAAAGGCGCCAGATTTAACAGTCTGGCGCCTTTTTTGCTTTAGCGGCTGCAAGTTCTGAGCTGCAGGGGCGGGGCGTTTCGTCGTATTTATGTTTCTCGATGATGCCGCGCTGCCCGCCGGTCTTGCTTGCAAGATCGGCTGTCAGGGAGATGATTGGCAGTCTCTTCTATATATAGAAGGGTTGGCGCAGAGCCCTGGCGTGACTGGCTGTATTTGCCTTCGGGGCGAGGTGCATTCGTGCATTCGCACCTATAAATTGCCTGCTGCGTTTTTACCCGTTTTCAGTAGGGTGACTTCTTGAGTTTGACCCACTAGAATGCATGCCCTTGATTCTGGGGTCGGAAACGGCCGGCTAACGTCTGTGCAACGAGGAATATCCATGCAAGTTTCTGTTGAAAATACTACTGCTCTTGAGCGCCGCATGAGCGTCACCGTGCCGGCTGAGCGCATCGAGACTCAGGTCAACAAGCGTCTGCAGCAGACTGCCCAAAAGGCCAAGATTGCTGGCTTCCGTCCAGGCAAAGTGCCAATGAGCGAAATCAAGCGCCGTTTCGGTGCTGATGCTCGCCAGGAAGCTGTAGGCGACGTGATCCAGTCCTCCTTCTACGAAGCGGTGGTTGAGCAGAAGCTGAACCCGGCTGGTTCGCCGTCGATCGAGCCAAAATCCCTGGAAGCTGGCAAGGACCTGGAATACGTAGCCGTATTCGAAGTGTTCCCTGAGTTCACCGTTGCCGGTTTCGACGGTATCACCGTAGAGCGCCTGAGCGCCGACGTGACTGATGCCGATCTGGACAAGATGCTGGACATCCTGCGCAAGCAGAACACCCGTTTCGAAGTGGCCGATCGCGCTGCCCAGAACGAAGACCAGCTGAACATCGATTTCGTTGGCAAGGTCGACGGTGAAGTGTTCGCTGGCGGTTCCGCCAAGGGCACTCAGCTGGTGCTGGGTTCCGGCCGTATGATTCCTGGTTTTGAAGAAGGCCTGGTGGGTGCCAAAGCCGGTGAAGAACGCGTTCTGAACCTGACTTTCCCAGAGGACTACCAGAACCTCGACCTGGCTGGCAAAACTGCCGAGTTCACCGTGACCGTGAACACCGTTTCCGAGCCAAAGCTGCCTGAGCTGACCGAAGAATTCTTCGCTCAATTCGGCATCAAGGAAACCGGTCTGGAAGGCTTCCGCACCGAAGTTCGCAAGAACATGGAGCGTGAACTGCGTCAGGCGATCAAATCCAAGGTCAAGAATCAGGTAATGGATGGTCTGCTGGCCACCAACCCGATCGAAGTGCCTAAGGCGCTGCTGTCCAACGAAGTTGACCGTCTGCGCGTGCAGGCCGTTCAGCAGTTCGGCGGCAACATCAAGCCTGACCAGCTGCCGGCCGAGCTGTTCGAAGAACAAGCCAAGCGCCGTGTAGTGCTGGGTCTGATCGTGGCTGAAGTGGTCAAGCAATTCGACCTCAAGCCTGACGAAGCCCGCGTTCGCGAAATGATTCAGGAAATGGCTTCGGCCTACCAGGAGCCTGAGCAAGTTGTGTCCTGGTACTACAAGAACGACCAGCAGCTGAACGAAGTTCGTTCGGTTGTGCTGGAAGAGCAAGTTGTGGATACTGTTCTGCAGAAAGCTAGCGTGACCGACAAGTCGGTCTCTTACGAAGAAGCGGTCAAGCCGGTAGAAGCACCAAAAGCCGACTGATCACTTTTGCGGTAAGAAGCAATCACCATAAGCCAGCCTTCGTGCTGGCTTATGCGTATTCAAGACATAACTATTTGGGAGTGACTGCAGAGCATGTTCCGAAATTCGTATATTCAGCAGAACTCTGATATCCAGGCCGCAGGCGGCCTGGTCCCGATGGTTGTCGAGCAGTCCGCTCGTGGCGAGCGTGCCTACGACATCTACTCGCGCCTCCTCAAGGAGCGGGTGATCTTTCTGGTTGGTCCGGTAGAGGACTACATGGCCAACCTGATCTGTGCGCAACTGCTGTTCCTTGAAGCGGAAAACCCGGACAAGGACATCCATCTCTATATCAACTCCCCGGGCGGTTCGGTGACGGCGGGCATGTCGATCTACGACACCATGCAGTTCATCAAGCCTAACGTGTCGACCACCTGTATCGGTCAGGCGTGCAGCATGGGCGCGTTCCTGCTGACGGCCGGTGCTCCTGGCAAGCGTTACTGCCTGCCGAACTCGCGTGTGATGATTCACCAGCCACTGGGCGGTTTCCAGGGCCAGGCGTCGGATATCGAAATCCATGCCAAGGAAATCCTCTTTATTCGTGAGCGTCTCAACACGCTGATGGCCAAGCATAGCGGCCGTACGCTTGAGGAAATCGAGCGCGATACCAACCGCGACAACTTCATGAGTGCAGAAGCTGCGAAGGAATACGGCTTGATCGATGAAGTGATCAACCAGCGCCCTGCTTAACTAAGCAGCTCAAAATAGGGTTGGTCGGCGGGTCCGATCACCAGCGGGCTTGAAAAAGCCCGCAATAGCCTTCATCTTGTGTTGCAAGCCTATCGGATTTGGATCGAACGAATGACTGACACCCGCAACGGCGAGGACAACGGCAAGCTGCTCTATTGCTCCTTCTGTGGCAAAAGCCAGCATGAAGTGCGCAAATTGATTGCCGGCCCCTCGGTCTTTATCTGCGACGAGTGCGTCGACCTGTGCAATGACATCATCCGTGAGGAGGTGCAGGAAGCCCAGGCCGAAAGCAGCGCGCATAAATTGCCTTCGCCCAAAGAAATCAGCGGCATCCTTGATCAATACGTGATTGGTCAGGAGCGTGCGAAAAAGGTTCTGGCCGTAGCGGTGTACAACCACTACAAGCGTCTGAACCAGCGTGACAAAAAGAATGACGACGTCGAACTCGGCAAAAGCAACATCTTGCTGATCGGCCCGACAGGCTCGGGTAAGACCCTGCTTGCCGAAACCCTGGCACGCTTGCTGAACGTTCCGTTCACCATTGCCGACGCAACCACCCTCACCGAGGCGGGTTACGTGGGTGAAGATGTCGAGAACATCATTCAGAAACTGCTGCAGAAGTGCGATTACGACGTAGAGAAAGCCCAGATGGGTATTGTCTACATCGACGAAATCGACAAGATTTCCCGCAAGTCCGACAACCCGTCGATCACCCGGGACGTTTCCGGTGAAGGCGTGCAGCAGGCCTTGCTCAAGTTGATCGAAGGCACGGTCGCTTCCGTTCCGCCTCAAGGTGGTCGCAAGCATCCGCAGCAGGAATTCCTGCAGGTCGACACCCGTAACATCCTGTTCATCTGCGGTGGTGCGTTCTCCGGTCTGGAAAAGGTTATTCAAAACCGTTCCACCAAGGGCGGCATCGGTTTCAACGCAGAAGTGCGCAGCAAGGAAGAAGGCAAGAAAGTCGGTGAATCCCTGCGTGAAGTCGAGCCTGACGATCTGGTCAAGTTCGGTCTGATCCCGGAATTCGTTGGTCGTCTGCCAGTTCTTGCAACGCTGGACGAGCTTGACGAGGCTGCGCTGATGCAGATTCTCACCGAGCCGAAGAATGCCCTGACCAAGCAGTATGCCAAGCTGTTCGAGATGGAAGGCGTTGATCTGGAATTCCGTTCCGACGCCCTCAAATCGGTCGCCAAGCGTGCCCTGGAACGTAAAACCGGTGCCCGTGGCCTGCGTTCGATCCTCGAAGGCGTATTGCTCGACACTATGTACGAGATCCCCTCGCAGTCCGAGGTGAGTAAAGTAGTGATCGATGAAAGCGTGATTGAAGGCAAATCCAAGCCACTGTATATCTACGAAAACAGTGAGCCGACTGCCAAGGCCGCGCCAGACGCTTAAGCGTCACGCAGCTGAAATAAAGAAGGGGCCTTCGGGCCCCTTTGCTATTGTGGGTGCTGCACCGGTGCTGCTCGCAAGCGTCACCTTGGCGATGAAGGCCACCCCATTTTTGGCCGTGTCCCGGCCATCGCAAGCAGCAATCTTTTAACTGGTATTTTTATCAGCTTGTTTTTTTCCAAAGCAGCCCCCATCTTGGTTTCAAGCTTACTTCCATCTGTTTACGGCCTTATGGCCGCCGTAGAGGCGAAATCATGAAGACAACCATCGAATTGCCTCTCCTGCCATTGCGTGATGTCGTGGTTTATCCGCACATGGTTATCCCGCTGTTCGTGGGGCGCGAGAAATCCATCGAAGCCCTCGAGGCTGCGATGACGGGCGACAAGCAGATTCTTCTGCTGGCCCAGAGAAACCCGGCTGATGATGATCCCGGTGAAGACGCCCTTTATCGCGTCGGTACAATTGCCACCGTTCTGCAGCTGCTGAAGCTGCCTGACGGTACGGTCAAGGTTCTGGTCGAGGGTGAGCAGCGTGGCGCGGTAGAGCGTTTCATCGAAGTGGATGGCCACTGCCGTGCCGAAGTCTCCCTGATCGACGAAGTAGACGCGCCTGAACGCGAGTCGGAAGTGTTCGTTCGCAGCCTGCTGTCTCAATTCGAACAATATGTGCAACTGGGCAAGAAAGTCCCGGCTGAAGTCCTGTCGTCGCTCAACAGCATCGACGAACCAGGCCGCCTGGTGGACACGATGGCCGCTCACATGGCCCTGAAAATCGAGCAGAAGCAGGAAATCCTCGAAATTATCGACCTGTCGGCCCGTGTCGAGCACGTTCTGGCGTTGCTGGATGCCGAGATCGACCTGCTACAAGTCGAAAAACGCATTCGCGGTCGCGTCAAAAAGCAAATGGAGCGCAGTCAGCGCGAGTACTACCTGAACGAGCAGATGAAGGCTATTCAGAAAGAACTCGGCGACAGCGAGGAAGGCCACAACGAAGTCGAAGAGCTGAAAAAGCGTATCGATGCCGCCGGCCTGCCCAAAGACGCACTGGCCAAGGCAACGGCCGAGCTGAACAAGCTCAAGCAAATGTCGCCAATGTCTGCAGAAGCCACTGTGGTGCGCTCGTACATCGACTGGCTGGTTCAGGTGCCGTGGAAGGCTCAGAGCAAAGTACGTCTGGATCTGGCGCGCGCAGAGGACATCCTCGACGCCGACCACTATGGTCTGGAAGAGGTCAAAGAACGCATCCTCGAATACCTCGCCGTGCAAAAACGTGTGAAGAAGATTCGTGGTCCGGTGTTGTGCCTGGTCGGTCCTCCGGGGGTGGGTAAAACCTCTCTGGCGGAATCGATTGCCCACGCCACCAACCGCAAATTCGTGCGCATGGCCCTCGGCGGTGTGCGTGATGAAGCTGAAATCCGTGGTCATCGCCGTACTTACATCGGTTCGATGCCAGGAAGATTGATTCAAAAGATGACAAAGGTGGGCGTCCGCAACCCGCTGTTCCTGCTCGATGAAATCGACAAGATGGGCAGCGACATGCGTGGCGATCCGGCGTCGGCGTTGCTGGAAGTGCTTGATCCGGAGCAGAACCACAACTTCAACGATCACTATCTGGAAGTCGATTACGACCTGTCCGATGTGATGTTCCTTTGCACCTCGAACTCCATGAATATTCCGCCGGCGCTGCTGGACCGGATGGAAGTGATTCGTCTGCCCGGTTACACCGAAGACGAGAAGATCAACATCGCCGTCAAATACCTTTCGCCCAAGCAGATCACTGCCAACGGCTTGAAGAAAGGCGAGTTGGAATTCGACGCCGACGCGATCCGCGACATCATCCGCTACTACACCCGTGAAGCCGGTGTACGGGGGCTGGAGCGTCAGATTGCCAAGGTTTGCCGCAAAACCGTCAAAGAGCACGCGCTGGAAAAACGCTTCTCGGTGAAGGTCACGGCCGACATGCTGGAACACTTCCTGGGCGTGCGTAAATTCCGCTACGGGCTGGCTGAGCAACAGGATCAGATCGGTCAAGTGACCGGCCTGGCATGGACGCAAGTGGGTGGCGAACTGCTGACCATCGAAGCCGCAGTCGTTCCCGGCAAGGGCCAGTTGATCAAGACCGGTTCCCTGGGTGACGTGATGGTCGAGTCGATCACTGCCGCCTTGACCGTTGTGCGCAGCCGGGCGAAGAGCCTGGGGATCCCCCTGGACTTCCACGAGAAGCGCGACACCCATATCCACATGCCGGAAGGGGCGACCCCGAAGGACGGCCCTAGTGCCGGTGTGGGCATGTGCACGGCCCTGGTGTCGGCATTGACCGGCATTCCGGTTCGCGCCGATGTCGCCATGACAGGTGAAATCACCCTGCGTGGTCAGGTACTGGCGATTGGCGGTTTGAAGGAAAAACTGCTGGCCGCTCACCGTGGCGGAATCAAGACTGTGATCATTCCTGAAGAGAACGTGCGTGATCTCAAAGAGATTCCGGACAATATCAAGCAGGATCTACAGATTAAACCGGTTAAATGGATTGACGAGGTCCTGCAAATTGCGTTGCAATACGCGCCGGAGCCCTTGCCGGACGTGGCTCCGGAGATAGTCGCAAAGGATGAGAAACGCGACGCAGATTCTAAGGAAAGAATTAGCACGCATTAGTACGTATTTGCCTGGGGGGCTTCCTTGACAGTTTTTTAGAGCCCTTGTTATAAAGCGGCTCATAAGTGTCTGTAGGCCATTCAGCACTCGTTTATGCTTTCACCAAAAAACTTAGAATCATACTCAAATAGATATAAGGGGACTTAGAGTGAACAAGTCGGAACTGATTGATGCTATCGCTGCATCCGCTGATATCCCGAAAGCTGCTGCCGGCCGTGCGCTGGATGCGGTAATCGAATCCGTCACTGGCGCTCTCAAGGCTGGCGACTCTGTTGTTCTGGTTGGTTTCGGTACTTTCTCCGTGACTGATCGTCCAGCTCGCATCGGTCGTAACCCACAGACCGGTAAGACACTGGAAATTGCAGCCGCCAAAAAACCAGGTTTCAAAGCCGGTAAAGCACTGAAAGAAGCTGTCAACTAAGTTCGATTCAGGTTTTTACCCATCCGGGTCGGGGTCATGCCTGACTTGGCAGCGGAGCGGCAGTCCACACGGCAAGTCGCCGGTTATAGATGCCGAGGGTCATGAGTTCAAGCCCTCGATCCGCTCCGCCAGTTACGAGAAGGCGCATCCTCGGATGCGCCTTTCTTCTATCCGGATTCTACCCACGCTCCACGGTTGCCTAATTTTGAAGTTCAACCGTTTCTGGGGGACGCATGCTGCAGAATATCAGGGACAATTCACAAGGCTGGATTGCCAAGACCATTATCGGGGTCATCGTTGCTTTGATGGCTTTGACCGGTTTCGATGCCATTTTTCAGGCCACGACGAGCAAGAATGACGCGGCGAAGGTCAATGGTGAAGAAATCAGCCAGAACGAGCTGAGCCAGGCGGTCGATATGCAACGCCGTCAGCTCATGCAACAGCTGGGCAAGGATTTCGACGCTTCCTTGCTGGATGAAAAAATGCTGCGCGAATCGGCCCTCAAGGGCCTGATCGATCGCAAACTGCTGCTGCAAGGCGCAGAAAACTCGAAATTCGCTTTTTCCGAAGCGGCTCTGGATCAGGTCATCCTGCAAACCCCTGAGTTTCAGGTGGATGGCAAGTTCAGCCCCGAGCGTTTCGACCAGGTGATTCGTCAACTTGGCTACAGTCGCATGCAATTCCGCCAGATGCTGGCTCAGGAAATGCTGATCGGCCAGCTGCGTGCAGGCCTGGCCGGCAGCGGTTTCGTGACCGATGCACAGGTGCTGGCTTTCGCCCGTCTGGAAAAACAGACTCGCGACTTCGCCTCCCTGAACATCAAGGCTGACCCGGCGGCTGTGAAGCTGACCGACGATGAGGTCAAGGCGTACTACGACGAGCACGCCAAGGAATTCATGACGCAGGACCAGGTTGTCATCGATTACCTCGAATTGAAGAAGGCATCCTTCTTTGATCAGGTCAGCGTCAGCGACGAAGACCTTCAAGCGGCTTATCAGAAAGAAATCGCAAACCTGTCCGAACAACGTCAGGCTGCGCACATCCTGATCGAAGTGAACGACAAGACGACCGAGGCACAAGCCAAGGCCAAGATCGAAGATATCCAGGCGCGACTGGCCAAGGGTGAGAAGTTCGAGGCGCTGGCCAAGGAATTCTCCCAGGATCCCGGTTCTGCCAACAATGGCGGTGACCTGGGTTATGCCGGTCCTGGCGTCTACGATCCGGCCTTTGAAAAAGCCTTGTACTCGCTGACCAAGGATCAGGTGTCCGGGCCGGTTCGCACCGACTATGGTTTCCACCTGATCAAGCTGTTGGGCGTAGAAGCGCCTGAAGTGCCTACGTTTGCCAGCCTGAAAGACAAGCTGACACGAGCGCTGAAAACCCAGCAGGTCGAGCAGCGTTTCGTTGAGGCGAGCAAGCAGCTGGAAGACGCCTCCTTTGAAGCGTCAGACCTGGCTCAGCCTGCACAGGACCTGAAGCTGACCGTGCACACTTCCGCGCCGTTCGGTCGTGAAGGCGGCGAAGGCATTGCGGCCAACCGTGCTGTGATCACCGCAGCTTTCAGCCAGGAAGTACTGGATGAGGGCGCCAACAGCACCGCTATCGAGCTCGATCCGGAAACCGTGATCGTGCTGCGTGCCAAGGAGCACTTGAAGCCTTCGCAACTGCCGCTGGAAAACGTTGCTGGCGCCATCCGGACCCAGTTGACCAAGGAGCACGCGAGTGCTGCTGCCAAGACCAAGGCTGATGAGCTGATTGCCAGCCTGCGTGATGGCAAGACGCCGCTGAACCAGGCGATCGACGGCCAGAACTGGAAAGTCACGGAAGCGGCGACCCGCGCTCAGGAAGGGGTTGACCCTGCTGTGTTGCAAGCGCTGTTCCGTATGCCGAAGCCTGCCGCCAAGGACAAGCCGACCTTCACCAGCGTAACGCTGGCCGACGGTAGTTTGATGATCGTTCGCCTCAACGGCGTGAACGAAGCGGCAACGCCGACCGAGGAAGAGAAGGCGCAGTATCGTCGCTACCTCGCTTCTCGCATCGGCCAGCAAGACTTCGCGGCCTATCGCAAGCAACTCGAGAGCGAGGCGGACATCAAGCGGTTCTGATGCCTGACTGAGTTTTACGTTGCACAAAAGACCCCGGCCCAATGGCCGGGGTCTTTTGTTTGGTCGTGTGTCATTTACCCGGGGGACTTTTCCTTGAAAATGCGGTCAACCCACCTGTAACTTCTTTAAGACACAATCGATGCTCCGCTAAGCATCGATCTGTTGCACAATACGCCCCGAACCGTTTTCCTCAGGATGTTCAATGTTTAAATCATTTCCGATGCGTGTTGCCGGGCTGGTGGCGATGCTGGCCGCAGTGGCCGGTTGTTCCTCGGACAAGGCCGCCATCTATGAGCATGAGAACTTTGACGATTCCGGAACGTTTTCCCGCAACTATCCGGTGACCGATGTGCAGAGCTGCGAAGCCGCCCGTCGCGCTTTGCTCAGTCAGGGTTACATCATCACCAGCAACGATCCGAAGGTGATCAGTGGGCACAAGAGTTTCCAGCAGACCGGCGAGAATCACATGGAGATCAGCTTCAGTGTGGTCTGCACGGATGACGGCAGCAAAGGGCATCACGCCACCATGTTCGCCAACGCCTTGCAGGATCGTTATGCGCTGAAGAAGACCAACAACTCCGCGAGCCTGGGCGTGGGTGTGCTGGGTTCGGTGTCGATGCCAATCGGTTCGTCGGACGACTCGATGGTCAAGGTCGCCAGCGAAACCGTATCCTCTGCCAAGTTCTACGAGCGTTTCTTCGCGTTGGTCGAGTTGTTCCTGCCGCCGGAAGCGAAGAAGGCCGCGCACATCACCGAAAAACCGAAAACCGATCCCTTGGGCATGCCTGAGGCCAAGGCAACCCCGGCACCGCTGGCACCCGCACCGGCCCCCACACCGGCAACGGAACCTGTTGCAGAGCCGGCTCCGGTCGCACCCGCGCCCCTCGAAGCGACGCCTGCGGCTTCCGAACCATTTGCCCCGCCTGTGGAAGCGGCGCCGATAACGCCGATCGAAAGCGTCGAACCTGCACCCTCCACCGAAACCATCACGCCACCTTCGAATCCGACTGATTTGCCGCCGCCGAGTGAACCCATCCCGGCGATACCTGCCTCTGGTCAATGAGTAAGAAGTCGCCGGATCGGTTCAGACGACTGATCCGGTGATAGCCTCAAAGATTGATCCGCATCAAACCAGGCCACTGTTCTGAGGCTTGCTACGAAAAAACCAATGATAAATTCCGAACCAGCTGCTACGTTTTATTCAGTAGCAACAGAGTGTCGTGTCCGCGTCATTTTTCTTTCACGCGGGCACTTTATGCTTGAGGGGCTGGTCATTTATTCAGACGTTTTCAATACGCGGTGGGGGATTCAGGAATGGACGATTATCAAGAAGAGCTGCTCGAGTATCAGGCGTTTGAATTGGACCCGCTGGAGCCAGCGGAAGACGCGACTGAGCTGTAAGCGTCAGGCGGATTGGCGATGACTGCGGCGAAACTCGCCGGGCGTCTGGCCGTTCCAGCGTTTGAATGCACGTTGAAACGCTTCGGCTGACGCAAAGCCCAGCAGGTAGGCGATTTCTCCGAACGCCAGTTCGGTGTCGCGTATGTACGTCATGGCCAGATCGCGACGGGTGTCGTTGAGAATCGCACGAAACTGCGTGCCTTCCTCGGCCAGTTTGCGGCGCAAGGTCCAGGTGGGCAGCTTCAGGCGTGCCGCCACTTCTTCCAGGTCGGGTTCCCGGCCGCCACTGAGCAAAGGCCCGAGCAGCGCGATGATCCGTTCACGCAGGCTGCGGGTGCGCGTCAGTTGTTCCAGTTCCCGTTCGCACAATAGCAACAGATGCCGCCAGGTACTTGGGCAGTGTTCGGGATTGCGCTGGGCGAGGCTTGCCAGGCTCAGCCGCAGTTGATTGTGCTCGCCGCCAAACTGGATCGGACTCTCTCCCAAGGTCTCATAGGCGGCGCGGTAATCAGGTTCATCGAACTCTATTTCGATGCGTTCGGCGCTTAGCGGGGCAGGGCTGATGCTGGATAAATGCTGCAACCAGCCGGCAATGATCGAGTCCACCACAAAACGGTTGTAGGCGTTATAGGGGCTGATGGAATAGAAACGCAGCCAGGCGCCCCGAGCGTCTTCGTGAAAGCTGGATTGGCCGCGATAATTGGAACCGTACAAGGCCTCGAATCGAATCAGGCATCGCGCCGCCTCTCGGACCGTAGGCGCCTGGGCGGCGGTGACCCCGGCAAGGCCTAGCTGGCTCAAGCGGCTGAGCTGACCCATGAGCAAGCCCAGTGCCGGGTTGTGGGTCAATTGAATGGCTGCGTGTCCCAAGCGCATGTAGCGCGGGATCGACAGGCGCGCTCCCGCTTCGCTCAGGCGCGCCGTATCCAGGCCATATTGTTCAAGCAGCGGCTGTGGGTCCACGCCATGGCTACGTACAGCATCGGCCAGGCTGTGAACAAAGCCTACGGTAAGATCGCCAAGACGCATCGGCTGCGGTTTCATGGATTACAACCAGAGGTTCAGCAAGCGTGCACCATGGGCGTTGCCGTCGGCGAACTGTTGCCCATTGCTACTGAGAAAGCTTTGCCCGGCGCTGCCCTGATCCCAGAACTGACCGCGCAGAAACACACTCACGCCGGCAATGGCCTGACTTTGCGGTGCCTGGGTGGTGAGGGTGAGGCGATGCCAGGCTTGCCCTTCGCTCAGATCACCGGGTATGGGGCTGATTGACCCGGATGAGGGGTCGCCGCGCTCATTTCGCCACGGCCGATCCCAGGCGCCACGGCCCGCGACAAACGCCGGTACGGCAACCAGTTGCACACTCTGATCGTCGAGCTTGCGGTAGTTTTTTGCATACCAGCTGTCGCGCCCGATCAGTATGCCCAGACGACCGGCCGGGGTATCGAAGACATTCGGTGCGCGCTCGTCATGGGTACGGTCAGTAGCGTTTTCGGTAAAAAACGGCCGCAATTGGCGCTGGGGCTGACCGATTGGCACACCCTCGGGGTCAAACACCACGCTGCTGTTGTACAGTGCTCCGCGCCCGATTTTCAGCGTGCCGTCGATAATGCCGGGTTCGGGCAGCACGATGGAGCCCGCCACCAGGGTCACGTGGAATTCTTTGGCCAGTCCGCCGAACAGTGCCTGGTAATCTCTGGCCATGCCCTTGGCTTTCATGCGCAAGTGGGCGTCATCCAGACGATTGCCGCCGTCCGCCGTGATCAAGGCGCGAACGAATTTCAGCGGATTACTCACCGCCAGCCAGTTCATGGCCTCTTTCAGGGAAGAGGCCTGGTACAACTCATCCTTCTCCCCGCTGACCATCAGCCAGGTGCCGACATGTTCCGGCAGCACCACGATGGTCTTGGCGTTCAACAAGCCCTGGTCCCGGGCAGCGTGCAAGTAGGCTGCGAGTTTACGGCGCAGACGCTCGGGGCTTTGATAGTCAGTGGGAAACAGCTCGGGCTGGATGCCCAGCAGATTGCCGCGATCAGAGGGTGTGCCTTGATCGACGGCGAGACTGATCCGCAGGTCCGAGAGGTAGTGGCCCACCGGTCGATCCGCGGCCCACATGGCGTAGGTCGTCACAGTGGCGAGCAACGCCATGGAGAATGTCAGGTACAGAAGTTTGCGCATTGGGAAACAATTGACAGCCGTGTGCGAGATTTCATGTTTTGCCTTCGGATCAGTATCGAGCCTACGGCAAAACCATGGGGTATGGATAGGATTCTCCCACGTTTGAGGGTTTTTACCTTGCTCTGGAGCAGGGAAGGCCAGCATGCAGCATTGTAGTGACTTCAGTCTTCCTGCTGCTGGCAATAATGCTGGAAGCAAGCGCTGTGAGTGTTTCTGTCAGTCGCACTTCGGTTGTTTCAGTGCCGTACCATTGTGACTGGCCGAACAGAAGGACAATGAGCGCATTCGTGGTCGGGCAGGGGGCTGCCGAATGTTTGCCTTCTGCGCCGCCTACATCGCGAATGATGGTGCAAAGAGCAGACGAGTATCTGTCTTTGAGCTGGAGGATCTGCTGCTTTTGTTCTTGATTGAGATTGAAGAACTCCCGGGTAATCAGCGTCAACCTGTGTTTTTCGTTGCAGCTGAAGGCAGCGAAGGCCTGAATAAACAGCAGCAGACGCTTTTGGGGGCTTCGTGCTCCTTTCATTCGACGCGTAGTGTCCAGCAACAAGTCCGACAAGGCGGACTCAATCAGTTCGAACAACAAGGATTGTTTGCTTTCGATGTGATGGTACAGCGATCCGGCGTGCAGCCCCACGTAACTCGCCAGGTCGCGCAAGCCGATCGACTGGAAACCCTGTGTGGCAAAGAGCTCAATGGCCGCGTCAAGCACTCGATCGCGGGCGCTGTGTTGCGATTTGATCAGCATGAGTTATTCCGAGTGGCGATAATCCGTTCTGGACGCATGGTGGGCAGTGCGGATCAGCAACAGCACCGCGCAAACCACCGGCAAATTGACCAACAGCAGTGCATAGCGCAGAGACTCACGGCCGAACACGGGTAGCAACATATCGCTGAACAAGCCGGTTATCAGTGGCCCGACACCGACCCCGAGCAGCGTGCTGACGATGGTTTGCAACGCCATGGCGGTCCCGCGTCGACCGGCTGGTACCAATTGGGTGACGAGGTTGTAGGACGGGGCGACCCACCAGACGGAAAAAAACGAATAGAGCGCGCACCAGAGCATGGCGCGTGGAATCGGTACATCGCCCAGGCGCACCAGCAGGGAATCGGACCAGAGCAGGTAGGGGATCAGCGCGCTGATTGCTGCCAGGTGGCCCAGCACCGGAATCGAAATTTGCCAGTGTGGATGGCGGCGGCACAGCCGGTCGCTCAACCAGCCACTGAACAGGCCTCCGATCCCGGCCGAAATACCGCAGATTACCCCCGCAAGCAGTCCGGCGTGTTGCAGTGACAAGCCGTGGGAGCGCACCAGAAAACTGGTGTTCCACATGCCAATGGCGTAGGCGCTGAGCGTGGTCAGGCCACCGGCGAGGATCAGGCATCGGTAGGCCGGAAGAGCCCAGAGTTTGCGTGCTTCGGCGTACATGCCGAGCAGCGCGGGTTGCGTGTGGGGCTGTGGCGTGAGGTCCCAGCGGCCGCGCTGCGGGTCACGCACGGCGAACGCCAGGATGGCGCTGAACACCAGGGCCGGCACGCCAAGGGCAACGAACGCAGTACGCCAGCCATAGTGTTCCACCACCCAGGCGCCGATACTCAAACCGATGATCGAAGAAAAGGTCGGTGCCGCGGTAAAACAACTGATGGCAAATGAGCGGCGTTGGGGTGGATACAGGTCAGCGATCAACGACAGCGAGGCCGACGTCGTCGGCGATTCGCTGACGGCCACCAGCATTCGCGCAATGGCCAGTGCCAGAAAGCTGCCGGCCAACCCGCAAGCCATGGTCGCCACCGCCCACAACAGGCAAGACATTGCCAGCAGACGAATACGCGGCATGCGGTCCACCAGTCGTCCCGCCGGCAGGCCCATCAACGCATAGACTGCGGCGAACGCCAGGCCCGAGATCAGGCCGATGGCGGTGTCGCCGACCGCGAATTCGGCTTTGATCGGTTCGACCATGACCGCGAGTATTTGTCGCCCGACGAAGTTGTCGGCAAACACCATGGCCAGCAGCATTAACAAACCATGGCTGCCCCAGCCGACGCTGACCGGTGACAATAAACCTGCGCGGGCGGTCACCGCGGTGCCCACAGATCAGGCAAGCCCGGGTCACTGACGACAATCAGGCGCTTGAGCAAGACCTTCAAGGCCTGGGCGTCGGCGGCGCCGAGCTTGACCGAGAGGTCTTCTTCCACGGCCTTGGCCAGCGCCAGTTGGTGCAGTGAAACTTCGCGACCCTGGGCTGTGAGGACAAACCGCAGCGAATCTGCCGGTCCCTCGAATGCGACAAGACGCTGGCGTTCGAGAAAACGCATGCTCGCCAGCGTGACTTCGCGGCCGGTGTAATTTACGAAGGTGTTGATTTCCTCGAGGGTCAGGTTGTCGCGGATACACAAAATCGACAGAACAAAAAATGTCTGTTCGTCCAACTGCTGACTGTTCAGCAAGTGGCGCAAGGCGTTGAGTACCTGGTAATGCGCGCGTCCCAACAGGTAACCGAGCAAGTCCTCGGTGTAGCTGCATTCCGGTGGTGGCGGTGTGGTCGCCAGGCGCAACTCGCTGCGTGGCTTGCGCGTGGCCAGGGCGTATTGGCCACTCTGGAACGCCAGTGGCGCCCGGTCGCTGTGATCGAAGGCGAGTACCTCGCCGACAAAGATCACGTGGTCGCCGCCTTCGTACTGGAAGGCCGTGCGGCACTGGAAGCGTGCCGTGCAATCCTGCAGCAGCGGTGCCTCGCTGACGCCATGATCCAGTTCGATCTCGGCGAACTTGTCCTCGCCCTGGGTGGCGAAACGTCCCGACAGGGTCTCTTGCTCCGTGGACAGTACGTGCACGTTCCAATGCTTGCCGTTGCTGAACACCGGCAGGCTGCGCGCTTGCTTGGACAGGCTCCAGAGCACCAGCGGCGGGTTGAGTGAAACCGAGTTGAAGCTATTGGCGGTGATGCCCACGGGCGAGCCGTCTTCGGTTTGGGTGGTGATGATCGTGACCCCGGTGGTGAACGTGCCGAGCGCGGCACGAAATGCCTGGGGATCGAAGCTGATGTTTTGGATTGCCATGACTGGCCTCATGGAGTGGAATTTTCGTATGGCCAGTATTGGGCGTTTGCAGGCCCTGAACATCGTCTCAACGGACTAACGCTAATGCAGGGCCTCGTCCGATTGGACGAGGCGGTGCAGCGGGCGGCGAGGCTAGGGTGGCGTCAGGCGCATCGGGCGCTCAGCGGCCATCGAGCCAACCTGCAAGGGGATAACAATGAGTTCAGCCAAAGACCTTTCCAACCTGCTGGCGCAACAGAAAAGCGCCTTTGCCAGCGCCGGCAGTGTCAGCGCCGACACCCGCCGCCAGCGCCTGCAGCAAGTGATCGACCTGTTGGTCCAGAACCACGAAGCATTGACTGCGGCGATCGACCAGGACTTTGGCGGGCGGCCTGTCGGTTTCTCTCTGATGAATGACGTACTGGGCACCCTGGCTTCGCTCAAGCATGCCCGTGACCATCTACAGGAATGGATGCAGGACGAGCCGCGCGAGATGTTTTCCCCCTATGACCAGCTCGGCGCACGGGCTTGGGTCATGCACCAGCCAAAAGGCACGGTGGGCATTCTCGGGACCTGGAACGCCCCGCTGTATACCTTGTTCAGCCCGTTGGCTTCGGCCCTGGCGGCCGGTAACCGGGCCATCCTCAAGCCTTCCGAAGTGGTGCCGCGCACCGCTGAATTGGTCGCGCGTCTGTGTGCCGAACACCTTGATCCGCAGGTTGTGGCGGTGGTCAACGGCGGGCCGGATCTGGGCGAAGCCTTCAGCAGTCAACCCTTCGATCACCTGGTGTTCACCGGCAGCACGGCGATTGGTCGGCTAGTGATGGGCAATGCCGCAAAAAACCTGGTGCCGGTGACCCTGGAACTCGGCGGCAAGTCGCCGGTGATCATTTCGCACACTGCCGACCTGAACAAAACAGCCTTCAACCTCGCGGCGGGCAAGATTTGCAATGGTGGGCAGGTTTGTATCAATCCGGATCTGGTCTACGTACCCAAGGCTCAGCTGGAATCGTTTCTCGATGCGCTGCGCAGTGCCTATCGCGATCTCAACCCGACAGTGGCCGGCAACCCGGATGTGGTGGCGGTGGTCAACCAGCGTCATCTGGAGCGGGTCGAAGGTTTGGTGCAGGACGCCGAATCCCGCGGCACGCGCATCGAGTGCCTTCCCGAACCCCTGGCCGTAGATGCCCAAGACCGTCGTCGTCCGCTGCGAGTGGTGATCGATCCGGCCCCGGACAGCCTGATCATGCACGAGGAAATCTTCGGCCCGGCGATGGTCGTGCTCAGCTATGACGAACTCGATCAGGTCATCGCCGACATCAACGGCAGGCCACGTCCGCTGGCGTTGTACTACTTCGGCGAGGATGCTCAAGAGCAACGTTACGTGCTCGAGCACACCCTGTCCGGCGGGGTCACCCTTAACGATGTGATGATGCACCCCGCGCTGCACGATGCGCCATTCGGTGGCGTCGGTGCTTCAGGCATGGGGCATTATCACGGCCGCGAAGGCTTCCTCGAATTCAGTCACATGCGCACGGTGTTCAAGGCATCAGTCCACGACCCACGCCGTGAATGGGGCCTGCTGCCGCCTTACGGCGAACACTATCTGGCGGCCATGCTGGCCGGGGTCACCTCCGACTGATTCCAGCGCAGGGGTGCCTTCGCCCCTGTCCGCTGCTTGAGACAGGCCATTGAAAATGTTCAAGGCAATTACTATCGCCCAGCGCCTGTGGCTCTGGGCGCTGTTGGCCACGTTGCTGTTTGTCCTGGCGGTGCTGTTGGGCGCCTATGGATTGCAACAGGCGCGCGACAGTCTGCGCGCGATCAACGAGGACAACCTGGCGACATTGTTGATGTTCGGTGAGATCGAACATCGCCTCGGTGAAAGTCGGCGCCAGGTTTTGCTGGCGATCCAGCAAGACCCTGAGGGCCCGCTGGTAGCGGCGTTCGACCGACCGGTGGAAGCTACCCTGAGTGCCATCGAAAGCAATAACCGGGCACTGGCCGAGATCTGGGCAAGCTATCGCCAGCGCTCATTGAGCGGTGAAGAGCAGCAGGCGGCGGATGCGTTCGACCAGCATTATCAGGCGTGGCAGGATGAGTTGGGCATCCTTCTGGAATCCTTTCGTGCCGGTGATTTTCGCCTGCCGGGCATTTTGTCCTTTCTGCGCATGGCCGAGCCTCAGGGCAATGCCGCCGTGGCTGAACTGAGCAGGTTGCAGGCACTGCAGAAAATCAGCGCAGCGCAGGCCTACGAGTCGGCGCAGCACCGCTATCGTTCGACGTTACTGGCGTACCTGGCACTGGCGCTGGTGGGCGGGTTGGCGGGGAGCCTTACTGCGTTTTCCACGTTACGTCGACTCAAGCGCGCCTTTGCCCAGGCGGGTGCCAGTGTGCGTGCAATCGCCAGTGGCGATCTGTTGCAACCGATCGATATCAGGGGCAGCGATGAGTTCGCACGGATGCTGCGCGACATTGCGCTGATGCGTGACAGCCTGCACGGGCTGATCTCTCAAATGCGCGAGCTGGTACAACGGGTCAGTCGCGAAGCGGCACACATGGCCGAGTCGGCAGAGCTGGCCTCCACGGCCACCCGGCAACAGGCGGACGCGGTGCGCGGAATTTCCCGTGCGGTGGAAGATTTGTCGGGGTCGATCAGTGAAGTGGAAAACCATGTCGATGTGTCACGTGACATCACCCAGCATTCGGCGGGGCGCTCGGGCAAGAGTGAAGGCTTTATCCGCGACATGGCCCAAGAGATGAACCGCATCAGTGACGTGATCAGCGACACGGCTGTGCACATTCGTGAGCTCGAAGGGTTCTCCGCAGAAATCAGCCAGGTGCTCAATGTGATTCGCAGCATTGCCGAGCAAACCAACCTCCTGGCGCTGAATGCCGCCATCGAGGCTGCTCGGGCGGGTGAGGCGGGTCGCGGGTTTGCCGTGGTCGCCGACGAAGTGCGTCTGCTGGCCCAACGCACCGCCAGTTCGATTGGCGAAATCGACCTGACTGTGCAACGTATTCAAGTGGGTACGTTGGCGGTGGTCGACGGCATCGGTCGGGTCGTCAGCCGGGTACGCGACGGCGTCAGTCTGGCCCATGAGGCCGGTGATTCGGTGGCGCAAATTCGCAGTGGCACTGATGATGTGATCCGCAGTGTGGACACCATCGCCACGGTAATCACCGAGCAGGTCAGGGTTACCCGGGAAATGGTTGTTCGGGTCGAGAGTGTCTCCAGCGGCACCGGTGCGCTGTCGGCCAACGCCGGGCGCAGTGCGGCGGCCGCCGCGGACCTGGAACAACTGGCGCGGGCACTGGATCAGTTGTCGGCACGTTTTAATGTCGCTTGAACAGCGGCCTTGTTCCATTTGAATACCGTAACCCCTGTGGGAGTGAGCCTGTTCGCGATAGGGTCAACCCATTGACCCACCGTTTTCGCCAGCAGACTCGCTCTCGCAAGGAGCAAGAACTCAATCATTCAGTCACTCACAACCAGGGCGCGATCACAACAATGGACAACCTTGAAAACGCACCACTCAACTCCACCACTGGCTGGCCGCGCCGCAGCGTGCTCAAGGCCGGTGCCGTAGCGGTCGGCGTCGGCCTCCTGGGGCGATTTGCCGATGCGCGCGCACAAGGGCTTTCGGCCAGTGACTACCAGGCCATGGATGCCTGGGCCATGAGCCAGGCGATACGCAGCGGCGAACTGAGCGCCGAGGACCTGCTGACAGCCGCGCTCGCCCGTTACAACGAGGTCAACGCCAAGGTCAATGCAGTGAACATATTGCATGAAACCTACGCTCGCACATTGCTCGCCCAGCGACGCGCTGCCGGTACCTCCAACCAGGGCATCCTGGCGGGTGTGCCATTGCTGTTCAAGGACCTGAACACCACGCTACAAGGAACGATCACCAGCAACGGTAGCCGGATGTTCAAGGACTCACCGCCCGCCGCCCGCACCAGTACCCTGATCGCCCGCTACGAGCAAGCCGGTGCAGTGCCGTTCGGCAAGACCACGTCCCCCGAGTTCGGCTTGACCACCACCACCGAATCCCTGGCCTGGGGCCAGACCCATAATCCGTGGAACCTGGCCATGAGCGCGGGCGGTTCTTCCGGTGGCTCGGCAGCCGCAGTGGCGGCAGGGATCGTTCCTGTGGCGCATGCCACCGATGGCGGCGGATCGATCCGCATCCCTGCCTCATATTGCGGCGTCGTCGGGCTCAAGCCCAGCCGCTATCGCACCCCCAGCGGGCCACTGCATTTCGAAGGCTCGTTTGGTGCCAGCGCTGCCAACGTGGTGTCGCGCACGGTGCGCGATACGGCGTTGTTCCTTGATGCCGGTCAAGGTCATGAGGCGGGCAGTGCTTATTGGTGCGCACCGTTGATTCGGCCTTATGTGGAAGAGTTGCAGCGTGATCCCGGCAAGCTGCGCGTAGCCGTGGTGCGTCAATCGCTGACCGGTGCCCCTCTGGAACCGGCGATTGCCGCCGCTCTGGAGCAGACCATCAAGCAACTGTCGGCCCTTGGGCATCAACTCGACGAATTGACGCTGAACATCGATCCACGCCAGTTGTTCGGTGCCCATGGCACTGCGCTCGGCACGGCATTGCGTGTGCAGATTCATGATCGCGAGCAGGTACTCGGACGGGCTGCCACGGCTCAGGATCTGGAGAAGATCACCTTGGTCAACCTCGAGCGCTCGAAGGCGACCAGCGGCGAAGACCTGTACCGAGCGCGGCAAGCGTTCGAGAGTATTGGCGCGACGATGGAACAGCACTTCGAACGCTACGACGTGATCCTGTCGCCAGTCACTGGCAGCCTGACCCCGAAGCTGGGTCTGTTGTCGCTAGACCAGCCTTGGGACAGCTACGCCCATCAGGCCATGGGCAGCGCCGGTTTCACCGTGATCGCCAATGTCAGCGGCCAGCCGGCCATCTCACTACCCCTGGGCCAGAGCGATGACGGCCTGCCGGTGGGCATGATGTTTACTGCCCGTCTGGGTGGCGAAGATGTGCTATTGCGTCTGGCCAGCCAACTGGAACAGGCCCACCCGTGGGCTGCCAGACGTGCCACTCTTTAACCCGCCCCCATCACCCTGTAGGAGCCGGCTTGCCGGCGAGCCAGCTCCTGCAGGTTTATTGGGCGTTGCCGGGATTTGCGCCTGACAGTGATCCCCTGTAGGAGCCGGCTTGCCGGCGAAGGCGGTGTGTCAGGCGAGTGAGATGTTGGATGTGCCGGCCGTATCGCTGGTAAGCCAGCTGGGCACCCCCTAGTCCACTTTGACGATGAGCCCATCCCCCCGCAGCCCCGATCATGGGCTGCACTCCGCCAGCGCACCCTGCGTGGTCGGCGGTTTCTTTCTGACCTCAGCTAATGGCATAACAACAATGACGGCTCAAGTTCAGTCTCAGACCCACTACGACGTGATTGTCGTCGGTTCGGGCGCAGGTGCGATGACTTCGGCAGTGTTCCTCGCCGACCAGGGATTAAGCGTGTTGGTCGTGGAAAAAAGCGACCAGTACGGCGGCACCTCGGCGATCTCCGGGGGCGGTATCTGGATCCCCAACAACCACTACTTCGCTCGCATGAGCGGCAACGACAGCTACGCCACGGCGCTGACCTACCTGAAGGCGGCAGCGGGCGAACATGTCGATGAAGTGCGCTTGCGTGCCTACCTGGACAACGCGCCGAAGATGATCGAGCAGCTCACCCGCAACAGCCGGGTGCGTTATGCAGTAGCGGCCAAATACCCTGATTACTATCCGCATCTGCCGGGAGCGCTTGCCGGTGGGAGAACCCTGGACCCTGAATTTTTCGACACCAGCCTGTTGGGTGACGAACTGACAAACCTGCGCAAACCATCGCCTTCGACGCTGCTGATGGGGTGCATCGCCTGGACAGCGCGTGATGCGCACAAGGTGATGGCTCGCAGTTTCGGCTGGCGTCTGCTGATCATGAAACTGATGTTGCGCTACAAGCTGGACTTCAAGTGGCGACGCAAAAGCAAGATTGATCGTCGCGCGTCCCTGGGTAGTTCGCTGGTAGCCTCGTTGCGTCGCTCGCTGATGGACCGCAACGTGCCGCTTTGGCTCAACACCGATTTTTCCGGCCTGATCACCGACAACGGACGGGTCACCGGCATCACCGTGCAGCGTGACGGAGCCGAGCGGCAACTGCATGCGCGCCACGGGGTGATACTGGCCTCGGGCGGCTTCGAACAAAATCAGGTCCTGCGCGACCAGTACCTGCCCAAGCCAAGCCGCAGGTCCTGGAGCGCGACACCACCGGGCAACAACACCGGCGCAGCGCTGGAAGCCGGCATGGCTCAGGGCGCGGCCACCGCATTGATGGATTGGGCCTGGTGGGCGCCGACCATTGCCGTACCAGGAGAAGAAAAGCCTCGGGGGATTTTCGCCGAGCGTGCATTCCCTGGCGCCATCGTGGTCAACGGTGAGGGCAAGCGCTTTGTCAACGAAGCGGCGCCGTACCTGGAGTTCGTCGATGCCATGCATCAGGACAACCAGAAAACCGGCGGAAAAACAGTGCCGGCCTGGGTGATTTTCGACGCGCATTTCCGTTTCAACTACGCCATGGGTCCGTTGATGCCCGGCCAGATCATGCCCGACAGCCGCCTGCGCAAGGAGTGGCTCAACACGCTGTACTGGAAGGCGGACACCCTGGCCGGTCTGGCCCGGCAGATTGGCGTCGACAGTGCCGGCCTGGAAGCCACCGTCAGCAAGGTCAACGGCTACGCGGACTCTGGCGTAGACCTGGACTTCGCCCGTGGCGGTAACGTCTTCGATCGTTATTACGGCGACTGCAACGTCAAGCCCAACCCTTGCCTGGCGCCGCTGCGCAAAGGCCCGTATTACGCCATGCGTCTGGATGCCGGGGACATCGGCACCAAGGGCGGCCTGCTGACCAACGAGCATGCGCAGGTGGTGCGCGATGATGGCACGACCATCGCCGGCTTGTATGCCATCGGCAACTGCTCGGCATCGGTGATGGGCACCAGCTATCCGGGAGCGGGAGGCACTCTGGGACCGGCGATGACCTTCGGCTATGTCGCCGCCAACCATTTGGCCAGCCAGCGCAAGGAGTGATCATGTCCATGTCCGATAACATCCCCAGCACTGAAGTACTGCCGCCGTTGCAGGTGGCCGATAGCAACAGCCTGACCTGGGATGAACAATGCGATGTGCTGGTCGTTGGCTGGGGGGCGGCCGGAGCCTGTTCCGCACTGGAAGCTCGCGCCCAGGGCGCCGATGTGCTGATCGCCGACCGCTTCACCGGCGGTGGTGCCAGCGCCAAGAGTGGCGGGGTGGTCTACGCCGGTGGCGGCACTCGCCATCAGCAGGCGGCGGGTTTCAACGACAGTCCCCAAGCCATGTTCGATTACCTCAAGCACGAAACCCAAGGCGTGGTCAGTGACGACACATTGCGGCGTTTTTGTGACGACAGCGTGAGCAACCTGCAGTGGCTGGAAAGTCACGGCGCCCCCTACGCCCACCAGATGCCGCCGGGAGGGGGAAAGACCTCGTACCCGCCTGACGGCTATTTCCTCTATTACTCGGGCAACGAGCTGGTACCTGATCACGGCGGTCCCTTGCCTCCTGCACCACGCGGGCATCGTACGGTGGGCAAGGGGCAGGGCGGCGCGGTGCTTTTCGCTCACCTCAAGGCTGCGTGCCTGAAGGCCGGAGCGAGGACGCTGCTGCAGGCGGCGGCGCGTCGACTGGTGATCGATCCCCTGGGACGGGTGCTCGGTGCCGAGTTTTGGTGTATTCCCGCCGGTACCAAGGAGGCGCAGATGCATGCGCGACTCGCTGCCCGCGCCGAACGATTGCAGAATTTCGCGCCTGGATATTGCAACAAACTGCGCAAGAAAGTCTGCCAGCTCGAGCAGGATTTCGCCCGGCCACGACGCGTGAGGGCGCGCAACGGAGTGATCCTGAGCACCGGCGGATTCATCTTCAATCGCCAGTTGCTCGAACAACACGCGCCGAAGTTTCGTCGCAACTTCAAGGTCGGCGCCACCGGCTGCGATGGCAGCGGCTTGCGCCTGGGCGCCAGTGTCGGCGGTCAGGGTTCGGGGCTGGAGCGGGTATCGGCGTGGCGTTTCATCAACCCGCCGTACAGTTGGCACAAGGGCATCGTGGTCAATCGCGAAGGACGGCGCTTCTGCAATGAAGAAGTCTACGGTGCCACCCTCGGTCAACCCTTGATGGAAGAGCAGGGCGGCAAAGCCTGGCTGGTACTGGATGGGCCGTTGCGCAAAAAATCCATTCGCGAGGCGCTGTTTGGCGGCTACTGGTGGTTCCAGAGTTTTCCCGCTCTGGCGCTGATGTTGTTCAAGGTGCGCAAGGGCAAGAGCCTGAGCGAACTGGCCGACGCGACATCCATGGACCCCGCCGTGCTGCGTGCCTCGGTGCTGGCCGCCAACGCCGCCGCCCGTGGCGAGGCGCCAGAGCCTTTCGGCAAGTCCGAGGGTGGGCGCCAGGTGCTGGAGCAAGGGCCTTTTTACGCCTGCGATATTTCGGTGACCAATCCGGTATTCCCCCTGGGTGCCCTGACCCTGGGCGGCTTGCGCGTGGATGAACGCAGCGGCGCGGTGCTGGACGAACAAGGCCAGGCGATCGATGGCCTGTACGCGGCCGGGCGCAGTGCCTTGGGAATACCTTCGCACCTGTACATCAGCGGCCTGTCCCTGGCCGACTGCGTGTTTTCCGGTCGGCGTGCCGGTGCCGCTGTCGCCCACTCGCAAGACCTGCATCGTCAATCGACCCACGCACACGAGATGACATGATGACCCTCAATCTCACCAACAAGAACGGCCGGGTTCACGGCAAGGTTGCGCTGGTCACCGGCGGCGCCAAGGGGATCGGTGCTGCCAGCGTCAGGCTGCTGGCGGCCGAAGGCGCCCAAGTGCTGATCAGCGACCTGGACGTCGAGGCGGGCCAGGCGCTTGCGGCGCAAATCGGACCGGCTGCAGCCTTCATTCACCACGACGTCAGCAGCGAAGCGCAGTGGCGCCAGGTCATCGACCATGTTCGCGAGCACTATGGTCGCCTGGATATCCTGGTCAACAACGCCGGCATCCTGATCTGCGGCTCGATTGAAGAGACCAGTCTGGAACAGTGGCAGAAGGTCATGCGGGTGAATGCCGACAGCGTGTTTCTAGGCTGTCGCGAAGGCATCGCGCTGATGAAGGATACGGGTGGTTCGATCATCAACCTGTCGTCCATCGCGGCCCTGGCCGGGCGTGACGATTACCTGGCCTACAGTGCCTCCAAGGGCGCGGTGGCGGCGTTGTCGCGTTCGGTGGCGGTGCTTTGTCGACGGCGCAAATACCGTATTCGCTGCAATACCCTGCACCCGGATGGCGTACTCACCGACATGACCCGCGGCGGCTTTCCCGAGGGAGTCGATCCGAATCGCCTGACCATCGACAGCGACCCGATGAATCGCATGTGTCGTCCCGAAGATGTGGCGGCCAGCGTGTTGTTCCTGGCCAGTGACGAGGCTCGTGCGATCAATGGGGTGGAGTTGCGCATTGACAGTGGGCAGATGGTGATGAGTATCTAACCCTTGCTCGCGATGGCGGCCTGACAGCCAACCAGAATATTGCGGATGTACACGATCCTGTGTGCGGGCTTGCCCCGCGAAGGCGGCTTTCCGGTCGACACTGATTTTGCGGGTGTCCCCGATCCCCTGTAGGAGGGAGCCTGCTCGCGATGGCTTTGTGTTGGGCGACTTGTTTTTTGATGGTGTACATATCCATCGCTGCGGTAACGGCGGCTTATGGTTTCGCCCTTACGGCGAGTCACTTTTGACAACGCCTCAAAAGTAACCAAAAAGTCTTGCCCCACCATTCGGCCCCTCGCTTAGGCTCGGGATGCCCACTACGCAACGCCTGCGTTCGGCCTCTGGAAACGGGGCGGGTGGATCAAGATCAAAAGCCAAGCAAGATCAAAAGATCGCAGCCTTCGGCAGCTCCTACGGGGAAATGTGCACGAGCTACCGACCAGGCCGCCCGGGTTTTGCGCCTCGGTTGACGAGCGCTTAATACCCTTCGAACTGCGCCGGGCGTTTGTCGATGAACGCCTGCATGCCTTCCTTCTGGTCCCGTGAGGCGAACAGCAGGGCGTTGGCCTTGCGTTCCAGGGCCAGGCCGGTTTCCAGCGGCGCGTCCATGCCGGCCAGGATCACTTCCTTGATCTGCTCGGCGGCCAGGGCCGGCATCGCCGCGATGACGCGGGCCAGTTCCAGGGCGTGGGACTGCACCTGGTCATCGTCCACCAGATCGCTGACCAACCCGGCGACCCAGGCGTCTTCGGCGCTGATCGGTTGCCCGGTGAGTGCCATGCGCATCGCCTTGACCTTGCCCACCGCGCGCACCAACCGTTGGGTACCGCCGATACCGGGCATGATGCCGATGCGAATTTCCGGTTGGCAGAAGCGCGCACTGCGCCCGGCGACGATCAGGTCGGCGTGCATCGCCAGCTCGCAACCACCGCCATAGGCGTAACCGCAAACCGCCGCGATCACCGGCTTCGGGCAATGCTGGATCGGCCCCCAGACCCGCTCGGTGTGGCGCTTGTAGATATCGATGGCGCCGACCCCGGCCATGCTGTTGATGTCGCCACCGGCCGCGAACACCTTGTCACCGCCCGTCAGCACGATGCAGCGCACCTCGGGATCGATCGCCAACTCACTGAAATACCGCGACAGCAGCGCCTGCAGCTCCAGGCTCAGGGCATTGGTCGCCTGCGGGCGATTGAGGCGCAGCAGGGCCACACCGGGCAGTGGACGTTCGAGCAGAACCGGTGCAGCGAATGAGTCGGACATGGGCAGCCTCAAAGAGCAGTCAAGGTGTGAATGGCCGCCAGTGTCCTGTTCGCGAGGTTGAATTTTCATCGTCCGTTCAGACGTAGTTTGCCCCGCAGTTCGTCCCTAGAGTGACCCTTGTCAGTAGAGAAAGGAGCACATGATGGAGCTGCATTCGGGTCTTGATTACAGCGGCAAAGTGGTGCTGGTCACCGGTGGCACCAAGGGCATCGGCGCCGGTATCGCACGGGGGTTCCTCGCTGCCAACGCACGGGTGATCGTCTGTGCCCGGCGCGAACCTGAGCAGGTGCCGACACTGGGTGGCAAGAGCGCAAGTTTCATTGCCGCCGATGTGCGTGACCACGATTCCCTGCAACGCCTGTTCACCAGCATCGAGCGCGACTTCGGGCGTCTCGACGTGGTGATCAACAACGCCGGCGGCAGCCCGTCTGCCGACGCGGCTACGGCTTCGCCGAGGTTTCACGAAAGCATCATCGGGCTGAATCTGATCGCACCGCTCAACGTCGCCCAGCACGCCAACCGGCTGATGCAGGCGCAGGCCCAGGGCGGTTGCATCGTCTTTATCGGCAGCATCAGTGCGTTGCGCTCCTCGCCAGGTACCGCAGCCTACGGCGCGGCCAAGGCCGGGGTGCTGGCGCTGGTGCAATCGCTGGCGGTGGAGTGGGGGCCGAAGGTACGGGTGGTCACGGTCAGCCCAGGGTTGGTGCTGACCGAACAGGCGCATCTGCACTATGGCTCCGAGGCCGGTATCGCGGCCGTCGCTGCGGGTATTCCGGCCGCGCGCATGGCGGTGGCCGAAGACATCGCCAATGCCTGCCTCTACATCGCATCACCACTGGCCAGTTACGCCAGCGGTTGCAACCTGTTGCTCCATGGCGGTGGTGAACGCCCGGCATTTCTCGGTGCCGCGCAGGTTCTGCCCACCTGATCGACCTATTGCGGCGACCGGGTTCGGTGGCCGCCTTCAATCTGAAGGAGACGACTTTGGCTGATCCACAATTGCTATCCAATGTGCGCGCCCTGGTGGGGCGCCAGTACGGCCGCGTGTATGCCTGGGACGAAGTCAACGCACCGATGATTCGCCAATGGTGCGAAGTCATGGGCGTGGACAACCCGCTGTACACCGACGCTGATTTTGCCCTGGGCACGCTACATGAGGGCCTGATCGCGCCGCCGGCAATGTTGCAGGTGTGGACCATGGAAGGCCTGCACGCCAATAACTATCCGCCTGGCTCCACCGACGAGAACCCGTACGAGGTGCTCAAGGAAATGGAAGCCTACGGCTATGCCTCCACCGTAGCAGTGAACTCCGAGCTGAGCTTCACCCGCCCGGTGCGCCTGGGCGAAAAGCTCTACTACACCACTCGCCTGGATTCGGTGGGCGATGAGAAAACCACCGCCCTGGGCACGGGTTTTTTCGTCACCCTGGTGATGAGCCACTTCGTCGAAAAAGCTGGCGGCGACGAGCCGGTGGGCCAGCTGCTGTTTCGCGTCTTCAAGTTCCGCGCGGCCAATGCCCAGGCGCCGGCCAAGGTTGAGGCGGCACCGGTCAAGGCCAAGCGCCCTTTGCCGGGCATCAGCGACGACACGCGGTTCTTCTGGGAAGGCTGCGACAAGGGCCAGTTGTTGATCCAGCGTTGCAGCGCCTGCCAGACCCTGCGTCATCCACCGGCACCGGTGTGCATTGAATGCCACAGCTTCGACTGGGACACCCTGCAAGCCAGCGGCCGCGCCACCTTGTATTCGTTTGTGGTGATGCACTACCCCGAAGTACCACCGTTCGATTACCCCAACCCGATCGGCCTGATCGAACTGGAAGAGGGCGTGCGCCTGATCGCAGGCCTGGTCGGTATCGAGCGTGAGCAATTGCAGATCGGCCAGCGTTTGCAGGTCGAGTTCCAGACCTTCGATGACCAGCTGACCCTGCCGTTGTTCCGGCCGGTAGAGGCATAGGAGCCACCATGGATTTCGAATTGAGCGAAGACCAGCGCGCCATTGCGCAAATGGCTGACGGCTTGTTTGTCGACCATTGCCATGACGACTACATGCGCCAGTGGGATACCAGTGGCGAGCCGATGATGGCGCCGCTCTGGGCGCTGTGCATCGAGACCGGCCTGCATGCCCTGGCGATTCCCGAAGAACACGGCGGCAGCGGCCTGGGCATGACCGAACTGATGCTGGTGCTGCAAGCCCAGGGCAAGGCCCTGGCCCAGGTGCCGTTGTGGCGTCATCAATTGGCGGCCGCGACCCTGGCGCGTTTCGGCGCTGACGACAGCGCGGAGTGGGTGGCCAAGGCGGCATCCGGCGAGGTGTTGCTGAGCCTGTCCATCGACGGCTTGAGCAGTGCGCGGGGCATTGAGTTGCAGGCACAGGCGAATGTCGGGGGCTGGTCGATCAATGGTCGGGTCGCAGCCTTGTCACTGGGTGACCAGGCCCGCGCCGCACTGGTGCTGGTGCAGGCCGAGGGCCAGCCGCGCTTGCTGCTGCTCGACCTGGCGGCGCCTGAAATTCAACGGGTGTCGGCGGTGCTGACCCACGGCGAAGCGGTGGCCGACCTGCACATCGAAGGCTTGACCGTGGACGCCTCGGCGCTGTTGCCGACCGAGGCTGTCGCCTGGCTGGAACTGCGCAGTGTGGCGGCATTGGCGGCCCTGCAATTGGGGGTCAGCGAAGAGCAGATCCGTCGCACCGTGGAGTACGTCAGCGAGCGCCGACAGTTCGAGCGCAGCATCGGCAGCTTCCAGGCGGTGCAGATGAGCATGGCCGACAACCACATTGCCGTTGAAGCCTTGCGCACGGTGCTGTGGCAACTGGCCTACCGCATCGATGCGGATCTGCAGGCACCCTCCGAAGCCCTGGCTACCGCGTGGATGGCCTGTGAAGCCGGACATCGCATCGGGCATGTCGCACAGCATGTGCATGGCGGCATCGGCGTCGACCTGACGTACCCGATCCACCGTTTTCTCTACTGGAGCCGCGGTCTGTGCCTTGCCCTCGGTGGCTCGGCAGCAAGCCTGGAACGCCTGGGCGACTGGCTCAACGATAACGACAAGCTGGGATGGAAATATGACCTCGAAGAACACCAAGCGCTTTGAAGACGTGCGCCCCGGCGAAGCACTGCCGGAGCTTGCCGTGCCGATCACGGTGACGCTGATCAACGGCGGCGCGATTGCCACCCGTGACTACTTCCCCGGTCACCACGATGCGGAGGCGGCCCGTGCCCTGGGTTCACCCCATGTGTTCATGAACATCCTCACCACCAACGGGCTGGTGCAGCGGTTCATCGAGCAGTGGGCCGGGCCATTGGCGCAATTCACCGCACTGAAAATCAAGCTCGGCGTGCCGAACTATCCCGGCGACTGCATGACCTTCAATGGCAGCGTCACCGATGTTGATGCGCACACTCGTTCGGTGGAAATCACTTTGAGCGGCAAAAATTCCATGGGCAACCACGTGACCGGCACGGTCGCGCTGGTCCTGCCCTGACAGCCGGAGAGACACAGATGACTGATTCATCGATTTCCGGGCGCGCCGCGATCGTTGGCCTGGGCGCGACCGAATTTTCCAAGAACTCCGGACGCACCGAATTGCGCCTGGCCCTGGAGGCCACCTTGAGTGCGCTCAAGGATGCCGGTATCGATCCGTCCGAGGTCGAGGGCTTCAGCTCTTACTCGGTGGACAAGGTCCCGGAGTACGAAATTGCCCGGTTGCTGGGCTGCAAGGATGTGAAGTTCTTCTCCCAAGTGCCCCATGGCGGTGGCGCAGCCTGCGGGCCGGTGATGCACGCAGCGATGGCGGTGGCCACCGGGATGGCGAAAGTGGTGGTGGTCTATCGCGCCATGAATGAACGTTCGTGGTATCGCTTCGGCACCGGTGCCTACGGTTTTGCCAACACACCGACCTTCGACAACGTCAACTACGGCTGGTACATGCCCCACGGCTTCCATACACCGGCCGCCTGGGTCGGGATGTTCGCCCAGCGCTACATGCACACCTATGGTGCCACCAGCGAAGACTTCGGTCGGGTGGCGGTGGCCGCACGGGATTTCGCCGCGACCAACCCGCAGGCGTTTTTCCACGGCAAGCCGATCACCCTGGAAGAACACCAGGCTTCGCGCTGGATCTGCGAACCGCTGCATCTGCTCGATTGCTGCCAGGAGTCCGATGGCGCTGTGGCGATGGTCATCACTTCGGCCGAACGCGCCCGTGACCTGCGGCAGAAACCGGTGACCATCAAGGCCGGTTCCCAAGGCATCAGCCACGGTCAGCAGAGCATGACCTCGTTCTACCGCGAAGACATCACCGGCCTGCCGGAAATGGGCGTGGTTGCCCGCGAGCTGTATCGCCAGTCGGGCCTGGGGCCTGATGCGTTCCAGACCGCGATTATCTATGACCACTTCACCCCGTTCGTGTTGCCGCAATTGGAAGAGTTCGGTTTCGTCAAACGCGGCGAAGCCAAGGAATTCATCCGCGCCGGGCACCACGCCCGTGGCGGCAAACTGCCGATCAACACCCATGGCGGGCAACTGGGCGAAGCCTATATCCACGGCATGAACGGCATCGCAGAAGCGGTGCGTCAGGTGCGCGGTACGGCAGTCAACCAGGTGGCGGATGTACAGAACGTGCTGGTCACCGCCGGTACCGGCGTACCCACCAGCGGCCTGATTCTCGGCGCAGTGTAAGGAGCAGCAGATGTTCGTCGACCTCACCCCCGAACAACATGCCCTGCGCCTCAAGGTGCGGGACTATTTCCAGGCCCTGATGACCCCGCACATGCGCGAGCAATTGCGCGGCAAGGAAGGCGGCGAGCTGTATCGCCAGACCATCCGCCAGATGGGGCGCGACGGCTGGCTCGCGGTTGGCTGGCCCAAGGCCCATGGCGGCCAGGGTTACGCCGCCACCGAACAGTTGATCTTCTTCGAAGAAGCCAACATCGCCGGGGCGCCACTACCGTTCGTGACCATCAGTACCGTAGGTCCGGCGTTGATGGCACACGGCAGCGAGCTGCAGAAAGAACGCTTCCTGCCCGGCATCGCCGCCGGCGAGATCATGTTTGCCATCGGCTACTCGGAGCCGGATGCCGGCAGTGACCTGGCCGTGCTCAAAACCAGCGCTCGCCAGGACGATGAAGGCTTCGTGGTCAATGGCAACAAACTGTGGACCTCGGGTGCCGAATCGGCCGACTTCGTCTGGCTGGCGGCTCGTACCGATCCGACCCAGGCGCGGCACAAAGGCATTTCGCTGCTGATCGTCGACACCACGACCCCGGGCTTCTCTCACACCCTGATTCGCACCGTCGGCAATCCGACGGCAGCCACCTACTACGACAACGTGCGGGTGCCCAACGAGATGCTGGTGGGTGAGTTGCACGGAGGCTGGAAGCTGATCACCTCGCAGCTGAACCACGAACGTCTCGGCCTGGGCACCTGGTCGGACAAGGTCGTCGCGCTGTTTCGCCGGGTTTACCTGTGGGCGCGGGCCCGCGATGAACAGGGCCGTCGGGCGATGGACAAGGCCTGGGTGCGCAGCTCGCTGGCCGAGTGCTATGCGCGTCTTGAGGCCATGCGCCTGATCAACATGCGCATTGCCGCCGACCTCGAGCTCGACCGTATGAGCGTTGCGCTGAGTTCGACCACCAAGGTTTACGGCTCCGAGTCGGCTATCGAAATTCTGCGCCGGCTGGCCGCAATCGTCGGTGCCAATGGTTCGATGCGCAGCGGTTCGGCGGCGACGTTGTTGGAGGGGGCTCTGGAGTATGAATTGCGCTCTGCCACGACCCTGACCTTTGGCGGTGGCACCAATGAAATCCAGCGCGAGCTGATCGCCCAGTTTGGCCTCGGCATGCCGCGCACCCAACGCTGACACCGGTCCATCAAAAACAAAAAGCGTACTCGCTCCGGATCCGGGGCGGGTCGAAGGGGACTTTCATGAGCACTATCGAGCAATTTCGGCACGACACCCGTGCCTGGCTGGAGGCCAATTGCCCGCTGTCGATGCGCACGGGCATGGCTGAAGGCGATGTGGTGTGGGGCAGCCAGAACCCGCAGTTTCCCTGTGAAGACGCGCGCCTGTGGTTCGAACGCATGCGCGACAAGCGCTGGTTCTGTCCCGAGTGGCCTGAGGAATATGGCGGTGCGGGCCTGAGTGACGAACAACTGGCGGTGCTGGAAAGCGAGATGCGTCGCATCAAATGCCGGCCGCCGCAGATCAACCTCGGCATCTGGATGCTCGGGCCGGTGTTGCTGGCTTACGGCAGCGAGCAACAGAAACGTGATCTGCTGCCGCCGATTGCCCGCGGTGAAGTGCGCTGGTGCCAGGGCTTCTCCGAGCCGAACGCCGGTTCCGACCTGGCCAGCCTGAAAATGGCCGCTCGCGATGCTGGTGATCACTTCGTGGTGGACGGCAGCAAGATCTGGACGTCCTACGGCGACAAATCCGACTGGATGTATGCCCTGGTGCGCACCGACTTCAGCGCGCCGAAACACGAAGGCATCAGCTTGATCGTGCTGGACATGCGCAGTCCCGGCGTGAAGCCGCAGCCGATCGATTTGATCAGCGGAAAGTCGGCGTTCTGCCAGGTGTTCTTCGACAGCGTGAAAGTGCCCAAGAGCCAGTTGATCGGGCCGTTGAACGGCGGCTGGAACCTGGCCAAGTATCTGCTGCAGCACGAACGCAAGGCGATGTCGAAATTCGGCGAGTTCAGTCTGCCGTCGCACGTCGATCTGCTGGCCCTGATGCGCGAATACGTACCGGCGCCACAGAGTCAGAGTGAACACGCATTGCACGCTCGCGCCACCGCTTGTGCGATGAACGAGCAGGCCTACAACCTCACCGTGCAGCGCATGGGCGAAGAGGCGCGGGCCGGCGACGACATCGGTGGCCTGATGTCGATCATGAAACTGGTGCACACCGAACAGGAACGCGACAAGTTCGAAGTGCTGCTCGATGCCATGGCCGGGCATGCCTTCGGCTGGGAGAGCGCGGCATTCAGCGAGCAGCAACTGGCGGTGACCCGCTCCTGGTTGAACAGCTATGCGCTGACCATTTCCGGCGGATCTTCGGAGGTCCAGTTGAACGTCATCGCCAAGCGCGTGCTGGGCTTGCCCGACGCCAAAAAAGGAGTCACCCCATGAGCCTGCGTTATAGCGATGAACAGCGTTTGCTGGCCGACAGCGCCCGGGACTTTCTCGCCGCCCGCAGCCCGGTCAGTGCCCAGCGTCGACTGCGCGATGACGCAGTGCGGTCGGGTTTCGATGCGCAACTGTGGCGGGACGCCGTCGACCTGGGATGGAGTGCGATTGCGTTTCCGGAAGCCTTTGGCGGCCTGGATTTCGGTTGCAAGGGCCTTGGGCCGATCTTCGAATCCATGGGTCGCAACCTGTCCGCCATGCCGCTGTTGTCCAGCGTGGTGCTTGGCGGTTCACTGGTGCTGCTGGCGGGCAGTCCGGCGCAGAAGGCGCACTGGTTGCAAGCACTGATCGGCGGCGAACAGCGCCTGGCCCTGGCGATGGACGAACACTCGCGTCACGACCCTAGCCGCATCGCCCTTGAGGCCAAGGCCGAGGGGCAGGGCTATCGCTTGCACGGCGACAAGTTCTGGGTGGTCGACGGCTTGGGTGCCGATGCCTACGTGGTCGCGGCGCGCACGTCCGGCCAGCCTGGCGAGACGCAAGGCATCAGCCTGTTCCTGGTGCCGGCCGATACACCGGGATTGACCGTCAGCGCCTTGTCGCTGATCGATTCGCGCAACAGCGCACGCCTGCAACTGGATCAGGTGCATTTGAGTAGCGATGCGTTGCTGGGCACCTTGGGCGAGGGCTGGACTGCGCTGGAAACCGCGCTGGACCGTGGCCGCACCTGTCTCGCGGCGGAGCTGCTGGGGATGGCCGAGCAGCTGTTCGAAACCACCCTGGAATACCTCAAGACCCGCGTGCAGTTCGACACCGCCATTGGCACCTTCCAGGTTCTGCAACATCGCGCCGCGCAGATGTACATCGACCTGGCGCTGAGCCGCAGCGCCCTGATGGCCGCGCTGGCGACCCTCGATGACACCGGCCTCGACCCCGGGGCACGGGCGCGGCTGGTCAGCCTGGCGAAATGGAAGGCCGGCGACACGGCGATCAAGGTGGCCAACGAAGCCGTGCAGATGCACGGCGGTATCGGCGTCACTGACGAGCTGGACGTCGGCCTGTACCTCAAGCGAGTCCGGGTTGCCCAGAGCTGCCTGGGTGACCGGGATTTCCATTGCGAACGTTATTCGACCCACGCGTAGTACCTGTAGGCAGTCAACGCCTGTGGGAGCGAGCCTGCTCGCGATAGCGGTGTAACTGTCGGCATTGATGTCGACTGACACGCCCTCATCGCGAGCAGGCTCGCTCCCACAGGGATGTCGCTTGACCGACTGACATTGGCTCAATTGCACACCTGCGGATGTGCAACCACGGCTGTCCTGGAGAAAACACAAATGAGCATTGAACGCTGGCAAACCGCGTGGCGGCAACTGATCGCCCCCGGTGCGCCGTTTGAAGTGGTGACGCCTGATGACGGCGCGCCACGCTACTTCCGTCACGCTGCACACGACCTGCTGCAGGTGATCGACGCGGGTCGGGTTCACGGTGACCGTGAATTCCTGGTCTGGCAGACGCAACGCCTGACCTTCAATCAGTTCTACGATCAGGTCGACCGCCTGGCCGGGCAGATGGTTGCCCGCTTCGACTTGCAGCCGGGCGAGCGGGTGGCGATTGCCATGCGCAACCAACCGGCGTGGCTGGTGGCCTTCGCCGCGATCGTGCGCTGTGGTGCGGTGTGTGTGCCGCTCAACAGCTGGGGGCTGCGCGACGAGCTGCAGTACGCGCTGCAGGACAGTGGTTCGCGCCTGCTGCTGTGTGATGAGGCACGCCTCGATACGCTGTATGAAGATCTGGCCCGTGAGCAGCGAGGCACGATTGTCGTCGGTGTTCACGAAGGAACGTTGCCCGACCACTGCCTGCATTTTGAAGACCTGATCAGCGCCCCGGCATTGCCGTTGCCGGTGCTGAACATCGACCCCGAGACGCCGGCACTGATCCTCTACACCTCGGGCACCACCAGTCGTGCCAAGGGCGCGGTGTCGAGTCACCGGGCCATCTGTCAGGCGATTTTCGCCCTGGATTTCCAGGGTGCGTTTTGCGCCATGAGCTCGCCCGAGCGTATCGGCGTGGTGATCAACAGCGGCTATCCACCCACCACTCTGGCGGCAGTGCCGCTGTTCCATGTCAGCGGCTTGCATGCGCAGTTCCTGTCGGCAATACGCGGCGGTCGGCGTTTGATGCTGATGTACAAGTGGGATGTCGAACGTGCCATCGACCTCATTCGCGATGAGCGCTGCACCCAGTTCAACGGGGCACCGGTGATGATGCAGCAACTGCTTGCTTCACCACGTTTCGGCGGCGAGCACACCGTCAGCCTGTTCGGTCTCGGACTGGGCGGTGCAGCTTCGTCCGCCGGCGTGCTGGACAACATGCTCAAGCTCAAGCCCGACATCATCGGCGGTGCCGGGTACGGCCTGACCGAAAGCAACGGCATCGGTGCGGCCATCGGTGGCGATCCCTTCGTCTACAAGCCTGCGGTCGCCGGTTGGGCCTTGCCGATAGTCGACATCCGCATTGGCGACGATCCGCACCAGCCACAGCCGGCCGGCACAAGCGGGGTGATCTGGCTGCGTTCGCCGACCCTGATGAGCGCCTACTGGAACCTGCCGCAAGCCACTGCGCAAAGCCTGCGCGACGGGTGGCTCGACACCGGCGATATCGGCTGTCTCGACGATGAGGGGTTCCTCAGTATCACCGGTCGGGTCAAGGAATTGATCAACCGGGGTGGCGAGAAAATTTCTGCCGCTGAAATCGAAACCTGCATCCTCGATATGCCCGGTGTGTTGGAAGCGGCCGCATTCGCCATCGCCGACCCGCTGCTGGGTGAAGTCGTGGGGCTGGCCGTGCATGGCCAGGCTTCGACGCTGCCCCAGGAGGCGCAGATCTGCGCCTTCATCGCCGAGCGCCTGGCCGCCTACAAAGTGCCGACGCAGGTCTATCGGGTACTCGAACCCTTGCCACGCAACGCCACCGGCAAGGTGCTCAAGGCACAACTGCAAGAAAAGTTGGACGCCTGACGCCGCCTTAGTCTTTCCGGACGATGTCGGGGCCGGCAGAACACGAACAATGGGTCCATTCCACAAAGCCTTATCAGCGAAGGAGGCATCACATGAAAATAACAAGAACAGGTCTCATGCTCGCGGTCGCAGTCACAGCCAATAGCGGGCTGATGGGTTATGCGCACGCCGCGGTAACACCCCAGGAAGCAGCCAGGCTGGGCAAGGAGCTGACCTGTGTCGGCGCCGAGCAAGCCGGCAACGCCGAGGGCACCATTCCGCCGTACACCGGCAAATACCTGGGTGAAGTCCCAGGCTGGAATCATGTGAAATTCTCCGGCGACCAGCCGGTGGATCCCTACGCGGCGGAGAAGCCGGTCCTGGTGATCACTGCGCAGAACATGAGCCAGTACGAGGCACACTTGACCGAAGGGCAGAAGGCGCTGCTGAAGAAGTATCCGACTACCTACAAGATGAACATTTACCCCGGCCATCGGGATTTCCGCTACCCCGATTACGTGTGCAAGCGGGCCATGAGCAATGCCCTGAATGCCAAGCTGGTCAATGACGGGGCAGGTTTTGAAGGGCTGGGCCAGGTGCCGTTTCCGATACCCAAGAACGGCATGGAACTGCTGTGGAACCACCAGTTGCCGGCGCGTGCCTACACTGAGGAAAAGACCTCTGACCTGGCCTCGGTCCTGCCCAATGGCAGCATCGGCTGGGGCCGTGCCTATGCACGCAACCTGTCGCAGGCCAACTCGCCAACCGTCGAGCCCACCACGGATGGCAAGATCCAGGCCATGAGCAACAACATGACCCTCAAACCGGCCCGCGACAACGGCACCCTGAGCATTTCCCACGAACCCTACAACTTCGCCGTCGAGTCGCGTCAGGCCTGGTCTTACAGCCCGTCCACCCGGCGTGTGCGGCAACTGCCGGGCTACGGTTACGATCAGCCGATGATCGGCACCAACGGCACCATGACCGTCGATGAGGACCGCTTGTTCAACGGCTCACCGGAGCGTTTCAACTGGAAGCTGGTCGGCAAGCGAGAGATCTACAGCCCGGCCAACGCCTACAAACCCAACGCCGGGACCGTCAAGCTCTCCGAGATGTTGACCCCCAACCACCCCAACCCCGATCTCATGCGTTATGAGTTGCGTCGCGTGTGGGTGCTGGAAGCCGACTTGAAGGAAGGCTTTCGCCATGTCTATGGCAAGCGTGTGCTGTTCATCGACGAAGACACCTGGAACGCGGTCATGGCCGACAACTACGACGCCCGTGGGCAACTGTGGAAACACGCCATGATCAACTACTACTACCACCCTGACATGAGCGGCTGGCAGGCCGGTTCACAGTTCTTCATGGACTTGAACTCTGGCCAGTACACCGGTTACGGCATGACCAACGAAGCGAAAAAGGGGCCGATCCTCAACGAAGGTAAATTCACCCCGGACCAATACACCGCGGATGCGGCGCGGGCGATCGGGCGGTAAGCCTTTACCGATCGAGACACTGCAATGACAAAAGCCCCGTCGAATTTCGATGGGGTTTTTTTTGGTTCAAACAACAACATTCTGAAAATACGGAAATTTCCGACGTGATCAGTGGATTTTTCCGGCATTCACCCTTGTGCCTTCTTGTTAGCTTGCCCGGCCGTAACCGCTTGTCCATGCCGTCCTGGTTTGGGGTTCGCGCGGTTGTCGTTCTCAGCTCAAGGATCAGCTTATGTTCGCATCGGCCCATACCGCGCATTTCGAACTGAAAATTCCCACCGTACGCAACGATTTCAAGGTCCTGGCGTTTGACGGTGTCGAAAGCATCAGCACCTTGTATGCGATCCGGGTGGAGTTGGTCAGCGAGTACCCGGATCTGGACCTGGAGAGCCTGCTCAGCCAGCCGGCCTTTCTCCGGTTTGGTCACAACGGCGAAGGCCTTCATGGGCGTATCGAAGAGGTGTCGGTCGGTGCGTCCGGCAAGCGCCTGACGCGCTACCATTTGACCCTGGTGCCGGCGCTGCACTACTTGCAGTTCAGCCACAACCAGCGGATTTTCCAGCACCAGAGCGTGCCGCAGATCGTCAAGCAAGTGCTCGAGGCGCACGGCATCCTGGCCGATGCGTTCACCTTCAACGTCAGCACCAGTCCCGTGCGTGAATACTGCACGCAATACGGGGAAAGCGACTTCGACTTCATCCAGCGGCTGTGCAGCGAAGACGGGATTGCCTGGCACCATCAACACAGCCCGGATGGGCATCACCTGGTCTTCAGCGACGATCAGACCTGGCTCCCCAAACTCGGCGAAACGCCTTGTCAGCCAGGTTCTGGCCTGGTCGCCGAGCATCCGGTGGTCAGCCAGTTCTCCCTGCGCTTGAGCACCCGAACCAGCACGGCCACGCGCCGCGGCTATGACTTGAAGCGCCCCAGCCGCTTGCTGGAAAGCCAGATCACCGCCGGGTTTACCCCGACACTCGAAGACTACCGTTACCCGGCGCTGATCGAGAATGAAAAACTCGGCCGACAACTGGCCCGTCAGGCGCTGGAGCGGCACCGTGTCGACTACCAACTGGCCGAAGGCCAAAGCGACCAGCCGAGCCTGCGCAGCGGTCATTTCTTTGGCCTGAGCGAGCACCCGCGGCAAGCCTACAACGACTTGTGGTTGCTGCTCAGTGTCCATCACCGGGGCAAACAACCCCAGGTGCTTGAAGAGTCGGTCAGCAGCGACGTCCAGCCTGAAGACGGCTTTACCCAGGGCTATCGCAACAGCTTTGGCGCAATTCCCTGGGACGTGTTTTATCGTCCGCCGCTGCTCGCGCGCGCCTCGCAGCTGGTCAGCCAGACCGCCCGGGTCACCGGTCCTGCGGGGGAGGAGATCTTTTGCGATGAACATGGGCGGGTCAAGGTCGAGTTTCATTGGGACCGCGCCGAACGCAACAGTGACAAGAGCAGCTGCTGGCTGCGGGTGTCATCCGCGTGGGCGGGTGAACAATTTGGCGCGGTGACTATCCCGCGCATCGGCATGGAAGTGCTGGTGACCTTTCTGGAGGGCAACCCCGACCAGCCTTTGATCACCGGCTGCGTGCCGAACACGGTTACCGCCGTGCCGTACCCCTTGCCGGAGCACAAGACCCGAACCGTGCTGCGCAGCCACAGCTCACCGGCCAATGGCGGCTTCAACGAGCTGTCGATCGAAGACCGCGCCGGCCAGGAGCTGATCTACCTGCGCGCCCAGCGTGACCTACAACAGCAAGTCCTCAACGACAGCCGGCTGGAGGTGGGAAACCAACGGCATGAAACCATCAAGGGCGACAGCATCACGGTGCTGGAAGCAGAAGACCGGCGCACCGTGACTGCCGACCGCAAGGTCGAGCTCAAGGCCAACGATTATTTGCAGGTGGCCCACAGCAGCCACACCCGTGTCGGCCAGACGCTGGTGGCCGAAGCCGGCCAGCAGGTGCACCTCAAGGCCGGGGCGAATCTTATCCTCGATGCCGGGGTCAGCATCACCTTGAAAGCCGGCGGCCAGCACATCGTGATCGGGCCGGGTGGCATTTTCAGCAGCACAGAGATTCAAATCGGCGGAGCACCGGTGCCGGGTCCTCCTGCGCAGTCGGCCCTTTCGGATACTCCCGTGAACATCGAAGCGCCGGTTGCTCCATCACCGGCCGCACAGGGAGCGGCTTTGGTTCAAGCCGCTGAGGTTGCTGCCCCGATCTGTGCGGTGTGCCAAAAACTGGCACAGGTGAACCCATGAATCAGGCGTATTTGCTGCTCGATGCAGCCCAGATCGCCAACCTGCCGATCCGTCTGTTTGAATTGGGATGCAATACGGTGTTTCACCCCCTGTATCAACAGACGGCTTATCACGCTCTGGACGCGGTGGGTCCGGTGCTGGTGCCGGTGCTTCCAAATAGCCCGCTGGCACGCACTTTTATACAAGAGTGGAGTGAGACGGCGGGTATCTGGCTGGAATCCGAGGCGGATGAGGCAGTGTTGTTAGTGCACCTTCGCAGCCTGATTCACGCCCGCGTCGAGGGCGATGTCACGGTCTTTTTCCGGTATTACGACCCGCGCATCACCCATTTGTGGCTCGCTGACCTGCTGCCCACGGAGCGTGATGGGCTGATGGGGCCGATTCGACTCATCATGCTGCCGGAGT
Source organism: Pseudomonas sp. P1.8 (assembly GCF_001269805.1). Classification (NCBI taxonomy): domain Bacteria; kingdom Pseudomonadati; phylum Pseudomonadota; class Gammaproteobacteria; order Pseudomonadales; family Pseudomonadaceae; genus Pseudomonas; species Pseudomonas sp. P1.8. The sequence goes on along the minus strand of NZ_LHVM01000018.1, from coordinate 1,725 downwards.
CGGTTGATCGCTCCGGTTTTATTCGCCAGGAAAATCCTGAACAAGCGGCGGCGCAATACGCGGATAAACCCTGGTTATACCTTTCTGCGCAACAACTGGATCACTTGAACCAAGCCAAGCGCCAATGCCTTGCCCGGCGCTTGATCGAGCATAGCCAGCAGCATTTCCCACAGTCCCTGCAAGGGTTGGATCACGCCGCACAACAGCAGTGGGCTGCGAGCTGCCAACGCAGCGCTGAGCGACAGGGCTACGGTGCCGCCGACGAAGTCATGTGCTGGGCCAAGTTTCACGCCGTGCTGGGTGAGGACTTTCCCTGCGCCCCCGGTCATGGGGTTTACGGGCAGATTCTCGCCGAAGCAGGCGTTTTGCCAGAACAACGCCTGGAAAACCTGAATGCCGAACTGACACGGCAGTTGCTCACCGACAAGGAGTTCTCTGTATGAGCGCAGATAGACTGGCGATGGTCGATCGCCTGGCACAGGCCGATCGTGCCGCCAAGGCGATGCCGCATGAAGATATCAATAGCCCCTTGACCCCTTGCCCGGCCCACCAGCCGGTACTGTTCGTGGTGCCGGTGCGTTATGCCCTGGGGGAAGAAAGCGCCACCCAGGCCTGCTGCCAGCCCGGGGTTGGCACGCAGAGTCATCCCCTGGCGACACGGCGCCTGCGGGCCGGTTTTCTCTACCTGTGGCAAAACAACGGTCCGTTGAAACGCTATGCGGTCGCGGCAGATGGTTTGCTCAGCGAGCAAGCGCTGGAGGACGAGACGACCCTCTTGCAGAAGGGTAACGTGGCGGGGCTGGCCCTGGAAAAAATCCACGACGCCTGGATGCTCTACAGCGAGTTCCCGCTGAACGCCGAGCACTGCCAGTCGCTGAGCGACAGCCATGCCCAGCGCGCAGCGCACATGCGCCACGTGGCCTTGCGCACGGTGGCCGACGAGCTGCAAGCGCCCCATTGCCCGCCGCTGGCGAGCGCCGATCAAGTGCTGGCCGAACTCATCCCGGACACCTATGCCCGGTCGATGAAAGCGGATCAAAAACAGGGCGGTGAAGACACCGGCGCGCTGGGCGCCGCGGCGATGAAAGCCCCGACCCCGGCCAACATCAAGGCCTACACCGACGCCATGCACCGCGCTCGTGAGCGCGAACGTATCCTCGCCGAGTACCCCGACGCCAGCGATCAGCCGCCGGGTCAGTGGAGTGCCGAGCTGTGGGACGGGCAGGGCACCCGGGACTGGCTGGACCGCGCCAGATCCCAGGCCGGGCCCTTGTTCAGCGTGTTCGCCTGCCTGGACGACGATCTGGGCGTGCTGCGGGACATCAACCATGAGCAAGAGTGGCTGGAGGCGCGTCACGAACAGTGGCTGGGCGACAACAACCTGCGCCTGAGCATTGGGGGGGTCATTCGCAGCCTGATCAGCGAAGACGGCGCCGAGCTGGCCGGCACGCTCAGCTACCGATACAAGGATCGCGACATCAGCCTCACGCCCGAGCAGGGCGAGGTGATGCTCAAGGCCCAGCACCGGCTGGATGAGGAACTCAAGGCCGAAACCCGTGCCCGCCAGTACGGCGGCCAGCCCACACAGGCCGAGGCGGCCGCCCGCGATGCGCGCATCGCCGCCATCGTCGCCCCGGTGCGGGCGTTTATTCCGGCGGACTTGTACACCGAAGCGGAATTCGTCGTCCGCGAGTACCGCGCGCAAAAGCACGCCAACCTCAACAA
>NZ_LHVM01000017.1:0-119796 GCF_001269805.1 Pseudomonas sp. P1.8 | reverse complement strand
TCGCCACATCCACACCAACGACCACCTGCGAATCAAGGATTGTCATGGCCCACCCTCCGAGCTAGGGTTTAAAGACTTGTCGGGGTTCACCGTTGCGCTGGCTTGTTTCTATCGTCGGTCCGAGCCGATGCATTCCTTATCGGCGCATTAGGTGAAGGGGTGGGACGAAGTCTCCCACGGTCTGTACTGGTCAGAGTCAGATGACGAGCTTTAGTCCCACCCACCCCTTCAAGTCTAAACATACAAGCGAGCCTGCTCGCGATGAGGTCAGGTCATTCAATACATCTGTTGAATGATAGGGCGCCATCGCGAGCAGGCTCGCTCCTACAGTTTTACAGGTGGTCTCAGATATTGCGGTTCACCCGTTTTGGCATCATCCGCAACAACGTGTTATCGCCCACCACATAGTGGTGATAGAGCCCGGCGACAGCATGCAATCCGATCAGCCAGTAGCCGATGGTGCCACCGAGCACATGCCAGCCTTCCAGTTGTTTGGCGAACGCCTTGTCTTCGGCCATCAGCAACGGCAAGTCGAAACCGTAGAACATCACCTGATTGCCTTTGGCACTGGTGATCAGCCATCCGAGAATAGGCATGGCGATCATGAAAATGTACAGCGCCCAGTGCATCAACCTGGCCAACAGCGTTTGCCAGCGCGGTGAAGCGGGAAAGATTTGCGGCGCCGGGCCGAGGCTGCGCGCGAACAATCGCAGCCAGACCAGAACAAACACGGTCAGGCCGAGCATGAAATGTGATTCGACGATCAGCGTGCGGCCGCCGCTGCCCTTGGGGAAGATCCCGCGAAGCTCGATACAGGCGTAAACCAGCGCCAGCAGAACCAGCATCAACCAATGCAGCGCGATCGATACGGTGCTGTAGCGCGAGGCGGAGTTTTTCCACGGCATACGGTGTTCCTCACAGGTCCGGTTTAAAGCCACCGTTCTTGTTCGACGGTGTGCTTTAACTGTAAGCGTTTTTTACCGGATTTGCCTGAGGCTAATGGTCGCTGGCTGCTCTGATTCAGCTGATAGACAGGAAGAACGCACCGCCCCCGTAGGAGCGAGCCTGCTCGCGAAGGTCTCAAGTACGTCGCGGTTACCCAGCGGGTACGCGTCATCGTTGACGACCATCGCGAGCAGGCTCGCTCCTACGGGGGGCGGTGTTACGTTGTGATCAGCTCGACTGCGGCATCTCGCCATTGGCCAGGCGCTTGTTGATGTCAGCAATGACTTGCGGCAAATCGGTGATGGTGTCGATCATGTAGTGGGGGCGCGAACCTTCGAACATCGCGTGGATGCGCTTGCGTTCGCTGTCCAGTGTGTCGCTGTCGAGGGCGCGGTACCCTTCGTAATCCAGGCCCAGCGCGTTGCCCGAGCAGATCAGCGCCACTGTCCACATCCCGGCACGGCGCCCTTCAAGAATGCCTGGCACGGTGTCGTCGATCTTCACGCAAGCGGCGACATCGTCAATGCCCAGGGCGATGACGTTGGCCAGGGCCTGGGCCGGCCATGGGCGACCGTTCGGGACTTCGTCGGTGGCAACCACGTGATCGGCGACGTAGCCGTTGGTGGCAGCCAGTTCGACCACTTTGTCCATGACCTGTTTCGGATAGCCGGAGCAGGAGCCGATCTTGATCCCTTGCTGGCGCAGGTTGGCGATGGTCTCCAATGCCCCCGGAATCAGCGCCGAGTGTTCGGCGATTTTTTCGATCTGCAGCGGCATGAAGCGCTGGTAGATGGCGGTAACGTCATCGTCGGTCGGCGTGCGGCCGAACACGTTGCGATAACGCTCGGCAACCTGCGGTTGATCGCACAGGGTGCGGATGTGATCCCACTTGCCCATGCCCATTGGGCCACGCGCTTCTTCGATGGACACCTGAACGTCGAACTCGGCGAAGGCTTCGACGAAAATCTGTGTTGGCGCGAAGGAACCGAAGTCGACGACGGTGCCGGCCCAGTCGAGGATGGCGGCTTGCAGTCTGGTTGGGTTGGTGTAGTTCATGGTGATCTTAATCCTGTAATAACTGGCTATTGGAGAGCAGCTTTACTGTAGGAGCGAGCTCGCTCGCGATGGTCTTTCATTCAACATGTGAGTCGACTGACCGGGCCTCATCGCGAGCAAGCTCGCTCCTACAGGGGGAATGTGGTGTGGGTTAGATCTCTAACACTTCCATCTCGCGCAACACTTCAGCGATCGCGGCCACGGCTTCACGCATTTCGGCCGGTTGAACGTGACCGATGCAGCCAACGCGGAAGGTTTCGACCTGGGTCAGCTTGCCAGGGTAGAGGATGTAACCCTTGGCCTTGACCCGTTCGTAGAACTCCTTGAATGCGTAGCGCGGATCTTTCGGGGCGTGGAAGGTGGCGATGATCGGCGCCTGGATCGCGGCGGGCAGGAAGCTGCGCAGCCCCAGTTTGCCCATCTCTTCCATCAGAGCCTGGCAGTTGGCGGCGTAGCGCTCATGCCGGGCCGGCAAGCCGCCTTCTTCGTTGTATTGCAGCAGGGCTTCGTGTAGTGCAGCGACCACGTGGGTCGGCGGGGTGAAGCGCCATTGGCCGGTCTTGGCCATGTACGAATGTTGGTCGTGAAGGTCCATCGCCAGTGAGTGCGAATTGCCGGCAGCGCTGGCCAGGGATTCTTTGCGGGCGAAGACGAAGCCCATGCCCGGTACGCCTTCCAGGCATTTGCCTGACGCAGCGATCAGCGCATCGAACGGCACCTGCTGCGCGTCCACCGGCAGGGCGCCGAAGGAACTCATGGCGTCGATGATCAGGCGTTTTCCGTGTTGCGCAATGACCTGAGCGATCTCCGGCAGCGGATTGAGGATGCCGGTGCTGGTTTCGCAGTGGATCAATGCAACGTGGGTAATACCGGCATCGGCACGCAGCAGGCGGTCGACATCGGCGGCGGTGGTTGGCTCGTCTTCAGCGGTTTCGAAGGTGCTGAAAGAGCGACCGAGTACTTCGCAGATCTTCGCCAGACGTTTGCCGTAGGCGCCGTTGATCAACACCAACACTTTGCCATCGCGAGGCACCAGCGTGCCGATGGCCGCCTCGACCGCGAACGTGCCGCTGCCTTGTAACGGCACGCAGTGGTGGGTGCTGGCGCCGTTGATGATCGCCAGCAGTTGCTCACACAGGCTGGCGGTCAATTGATTGAAGCGGTCATCCCATGAACCCCAGTCAACCATCATTGCCTGACGGGTGCGGGCCGACGTGGTCAACGGGCCGGGGGTGAGCAGGATGGGGGCGGCAATACTCATTCTCGTGTCCTCGCATTCGATGGGATGAAGCTACGGGGCTTAAATTGCAATTTGCCGACTTATCAATCAAATTGTTTGTTGTTATGCCAGCCATCAGTGAGGCTTATTCATGAATCTGTTCCAGCTCCGTGCCTTCGACGCGGTGGCCCGGGAGGGCAGCTTTACCCGGGCGGCCGAGCGGTTGTTTATCAGCCAGCCGGCGGTCACAGGCCACATCAAGGCGCTGGAGGAGCACTACCAGATCACTCTGTTGCGCCGTACCGCCAGGCGCGTGGAATTGACCGAGGAGGGCACCAAGCTTGCGGCGATCACCCGGGCGATGTTTGGTCTGGCCGAAGAAGCACAGGTCATGCTGGAGGCCAATCGGCAACTGTTGACCGGGCGCCTGGAGGTGGCGGCGGACGGTCCGCACATGGTCATGCCGATGCTCGCGAGCCTGCGGGCGCGTTATCCGGGGGTCACCGTCAACCTGCGCCTGGGCAACGCCCAGGAAACCCTGGCGGCGCTGCTGTCCGAACATGCCGACGTGGCAGTGCTGACCGAAGTCGAGCCGCGCAAGGGGCTGCACCTGCAGGCGTTGAGTGAATCGCGGATTTGCGCGCTGGTGCCGCACACGCATCCTTGGGCGCAGAAGACCAAAGGCGTGCAGCTCAAGGATCTGGATCAGGTGATCATGGTGCTGCGCGAACCGAGCTCGATTACCCGGCGCACCTTCGATGAGGCGTGCGCCCAGGCCAAGGTCAATCCACGGGTGTTGCTGGAACTGGACAGCCGCGAGGCGGTGACCGAGGCCGTGGCTGCTGAACTGGGGGTGGGCGTGGTCTCGTCGGTGGAGGTCAGCCATGACCCGCGAGTGGCGGCGGTGCCGATCATTGGCGAGGGGTTGGTGAACCGGCACATGATGGGGTGCATGGAGCGGCGCCGGGATTTGCGCTTGATTCAGGCGTTTTTCGGGTTGGCGCCGGGCGGGTAGACCGAGGCGCCTGAATCGCTAGCAGGCTAGCTCCCACAGGGAATTTGTGCCGACCACAGATTATGCAGGCAACACAGGCCCACTGTGGGAGCTAGCCTGCTAGCGATGGAGCCGGACCTGCCTACACCAGACTCTCGCGCACCATCTCCAGAAAAGTCGCCACCACCCGCCGTGAGCTCTGCTCGCGCAAGCACACCAGGGTTTCCGTCAGCCTGCGTTTGCAATCAACAATCGGCAAGGCACAAACCCGCGAATCCGCACCAAACTCGGCAGCCGAAACAACGCCAACGCCAATCCCCACCACCACGGCCTCACGTGCTGCCTCCCGTCCCTCGACCTGAATGGCCGGACGGATGCGAAAGCCGGCGCCGGCCATTTCCTCTTCCAGCGTCTGCCGGGTCACCGACCCGATCTCCCGCAACACCAGTGGCGTGTCATCAAGGTCGGCCAGGCAGATGGATTCCCGATCGGCCCACGGATGGTTGCGCGACACAAACGCCACCATCGGGTCATTGCGCAGCGGCAATGAAAGCAAGCGTTCATCGCTGACATCTCGACCCAGCAACGCCAGATCAGCCTGGTAGTTGAAAAGTCGAAACAACGACTCATCGGTGTTACCGGTTTCGATTTTCACACTGATGCCGGGGTAACGCTCGCAGAACCGGGCAATCTGCGGCAGCACATGCACCGGCGCGTCGACCGCGAGAATCAGGCTGCCCGTCTGCAAGGCCTGGGAGTCCTGCAGTAACTCCTGGGCCTCGGCTTCGATGACGAACAGTTTTTGCGTGACGCTCAGCAGGCGCTCGCCCAGATCCGTCAGGCGCACCGAGCGTTTGTTGCGGTGAAACAACAACACGCCATAGCGCTCTTCGAGTTTGCGCACCTGATCGGAAATCGCCGGTTGGGTCAGAAACAGTCGCTCGGCGGCCTTGGTGAAGCTTCCATGCACCGCCACGGCGTGGAAAGCTTTGAGCTGGGCGTGGGACACCGACATGGGAAACTCCAGTAACAAGCTGAGCTTATATTTGAAATACGATAAATCGATTTCACTTATTAATCAGTAATTGTTTTTATCCACCTCAGCCCCGCTGACTGGTCAGTCGAACAGCAGCGGGTGCCATGAGCCTGTGCGTGCAACAACAGGACTCATCTGACCGGTATCCGCCGTAGGGACAGGGCGATATCGCAGTGCTCAACAATAAAAAAACAGGCGTTTTCTTCCAATTCTGCCGGCACACTCACACCCTGAGGTCAGAACCACAATGAACAAGCACATCGGCACCATCAAGCGTTGGCGCGTGCAGATCTTCGCGATCACCTGGCTCGCCTACGCCGCTTTCTACTTCACCCGCAAAGCTTTCTCGGTCGCCAAGTTGGGCATTGGCGAAGACCCGATGTTCATGCTCGACAAGATGACCATGGCCAACCTTGATGCCATTTACCTGGCCGCTTACGCTGTGGGCCAGTTCGGTTGGGGCATCCTGGCCGACCGTTTCGGTCCACGGGTCGTGGTGCTGGGCGGCTTGCTGATTTCCGCCGGTGCAGCTCTGGTGATGGGCAGTTTCGCGACATTACCGATCTTCGCCACCTGCATGCTGATACAAGGCCTGGCGCAGTCCACCGGGTGGTCGGGGTTGTGCAAGAACCTTGGCAGTTTCTTCCCCTCGGAGCAGCGCGGGCGGGTGTTGGGGCTGTGGAGCTCCTGCTACGCCTTTGGTGGTCTGGTGGCCTCGCCGTTTGCCGGCTGGTGGGCGTACACGTACATCGGCAGCTGGCATGCGGCGTTCATTTCCAGTGCGGTGGTGGTTGGGCTGGTCGCCGTGCTGTTTTTCATTTTTCAACGCAACAAACCGCAAGACGTTGGCTTGCCGGCAGTGGAGCCGGAACCCGAGCTGACGGCTGAACAAGCCGACGCGCAAAGCAAAATCAGCATGTGGGAGCCATTGAAGGAAATCCTGCGCAATCGCACGGTGCTGGTCCTGGGCCTGGCGTATTTCATGCTGAAACCGGCGCGCTATGCGATTCTGCTGTGGGGGCCGGTGATCGTCTTCGAGCAGATGCCTTCGGTCGGCAAGGTGGGCGCGGCGATCATACCGACCGCGTTTGAACTGGCCGGGTTGCTCGGGCCGATCCTGATTGGCCTGGCCTCGGACAAACTGTTCGGCGCCCGGCGCATGCCGGCCTGTGTCATCAGCCTGCTGGCGCTGACCGTGTCCCTGGCGTTCTTTATGGGGGCCCTGCATACCGGCAGCGTGCTACTGGTGGTAGCGCTGTTGTTCGTCATGGGCTTGACCCTCTACGGGCCGGATTCGATGATCAGCGGTGCGGCGGCCATTGACTTCGGTACCGCCAAGGCCGGCGCCACGGCGGCGGGTTTCGTCAACGGCTGCGGTTCGGTCGGGGCGATTCTCGGCGGATTGTTGCCAGGCTATTTCGATACCGTAACCGTCTTCATCGTCTTCGCCGGCTGCGCAATGTTCTCCGCCCTGGTGCTGATCCCCCACTGGAACAGCCGTCCCGGTGGCCAGGGCACCCACTACGCCTACGTGCCCAACCGGGCAATGGCCATCAAACCCCTGCGAACCTGAATCCTGTCCCGCGCGGCCTGCTGCACTGGCGGCGGGTCTGCGTGTGGACGTCTGACTGGAGATTGACCCATGAGACCCTTTTGGCTGGACCAGGCCTTGAAGGCCGATGCATCCCAAACCTGCCCGCCACTGCAAGGCGATAGCCGTGCCGATGTCTGCATTGTCGGGGGCGGATACACCGGGTTGTGGACCGCCATCATGCTCAAGGAGCAGAACCCCGAACTGGACGTGGTGCTGATCGAGGCGGACATCTGCGGCGCTGGCGCCAGTGGTCGCAATGGCGGCTGTGCGCTGTCGTGGTCGGCGAAATACTTCACCCTTGAAAGACTGTTCGGCGTCGAGGAGGCGGTGCGGCTGGTCAAGGAGTCCGAGCGCAGCATCCATGCCATTGGAGCATTCTGTGAGCAGTATGCGGTGGATGCCGATTACCGCCTTGATGGCACGCTCTATACCGCCACCAACCGTGCACAAGTGGGTTCGACTGACGCGGTCATCGCGGCGCTGGAACGCCACGGCATCAACTCGTTCACCCAGCGGCCGGTGGCTGACGTGCAGCGCATGGCCGGTTCCAGCAAGCACCTGGAAGGCTGGTTTTCCCCGGCAGCGGCCAGTGTGCAGCCGGGCAAGCTGGTACGCGGGTTGCGCCGGGTCGCCCTGCAACTGGGCGTGAGGATTCACGAAAACACCGCGATGACCGGCCTGGAAGAAGGCAAGCCAGCGGGGATTCAAACGCCGAACGGCACGATTCGCGCCGACCGGGTGGTGCTGGCCATGAATGCCTGGATGGCCCGCGCTTTTGCGCAGTTCGAGCGCAGCGTGGCGATCGTTTCCAGCGACATGTTGATCACCGAACCACGGCCGGATCTGCTCAACGAGATCGGCTTGACCAGCGGCGTCACGGTTCTCGATTCGCGGATTTTCGTGCACTACTACCACAACACTCCGGACGGCCGGATCATGCTCGGCAAGGGCGGCAACACCTTCGCCTATGGCGGGCGCATGCTGCCGGTGTTCGACCAGCCATCTCCTTATGCCGGCCTGTTGCAAAGCAGTCTCGCGGATTTCTTTCCCAGGTTTGCCGACGTCAAGGTCGAGGCCACCTGGAACGGCCCGTCGGATCGCTCGGTGACCGGCTTGCCGTTCTTCGGGCAGATGAGCGCCAGTGGCAACGTGTTCTATGGTTTCGGTTACTCCGGCAGCGGTGTCGGACCCTGTCATATGGGCGGGCAGATTATTGCTTCGATGGTCATGGGCCTGGACAACGCCTGGACCCGTTCGCCGTTGGTGAACGGACCGCTTGGCTTTTTTCCGCCGGAGCCGATTCGCTACCTGGGGTCTTTGATGGTGCGCAATGCCATCCGCCGCAAGGAACGGGCCGAAGACCATGGACACCGCCCTCGTCACCTGGATGTACGCCTGGCGAAGTTCGCGGCGGCGGCAGGCAAGGCCGACAAGGGCTGATGTCAGCGTTCGAAGTCCGAACGATTGACCAGCCAGTCGAGTAGCAGGCGACTATCCCCGGCAGGCCTGGGGGGGCGAGCGGGGGGAGGCGGTTCGGGTGTGACCATGACCGCGCAGACCACTGGGCGATCCGGATCGCTGGCGAGAAAGTTGACCATCACATCGCTGCCGGCCAGTGGCAGCCGGCTCAGGTTGATGGGGTCCTGCGCGCAGTTCATCGCCACCGGCAGCCAAAGCCCTGCAGCGTCATTTGTATCCGTTTCCGGGCTGGGCCAGATGTCTACCCGGATTCGACCTTGTTCATCCCTGTCTGCCGGTTGTCCTGACGGGCCACTCACTCGACCTGGCTGATATCCCGGGATACTTGGCCTGGGTTGCTTGAGTGCCGGTCGGAACGGAGTTGACCAAGGGATGACGGTAAACCGGTTGCGGTAATTCGTGACCTTGTCTGGCGTGCCTTCGGCAAGGCTCGATGTTTGTTGCCCTTGATGCCGTACCTCGGTGACCAGCCATTGATCATTGAAACGGGTCAAGGGGTGGTCTGATACCTGCACGATCCGGGCACAACGCAATGCAATCAGATTACTGTGCCCGTGTATTTGCAGCTGTCGGCAACGCAGGCCCTCCAACTGTCGACGACTGAGTTGATCGCGATACTGTTGCTCGTGGGCAGGATTGCGCAGCGGTGTCGAGGAGGGGGGCAGGGGTGGCCAATCATGGCGCTGGAACAGCTCACTGATTGCCGGCCCCTGGTGCTCACCGTACGTGTTGCTTTGGAACCTTCCCGCAAGTGGTTCCTGGGGGAAGCTCAGGCAATCATCGGCCAGAACCAGAACATGCCCTTGGCGCTGATGCTCGAAGTGATAGTGGATGCCTTCTTCCTCGCAGAGCCGTTGCAGCAGGTCCAGGTCTGTTTCTTCGTATTGAATGCAAAACGGTCGCACCGGGTAATGGCCGGTCGTCAATTCGAAGCGGTAGCTGTCGGCAGGCAATTCATGTTGCTCCAGCACCCGGCGCAGGATCATGGGCGTATTCATGTGCTGGAAAATGCACCGCCGGCGATGCTCGCCCAGTCTTTCAAGGCTTGGCACCAGCACCAGCTTGTAGACGACCCGCAATGCACAACGATATTCGAAACCGGCGCTACGCAGGACGCCATGGATGCCCTGACCCAGGCCTAGCTCGAGGTAGGCCGGCTGGTGCAAAAAGTGTTCGAGCTTGATGGCCGGTGCCAGGCCGATTACATCGATGTCGAAACGGTAAGGTTGGTTGAGCCCTTCATGACCGCTGAACTGCACCACCTGAAAGTGCAAATCATCGTCGAGCAGGGTCAGGGTGAATGGACTTTGCGTGTCGTTGTGCATCGAACTCGCTGCTGTCGTGGAATACGGACGAAGAGGGTACGAAACCGCAGCCCTTTGTTGTCACCGCAAATTGACTTTTCAGAATCGCCCTACAAACGCTGGTGAAGATGTCGATGCAAGGCGGATTTTTTGGTCGATTGCCGACTTTAGGCCGTATAAACTTGCGCAAAGCGTCGGCCAATAGATGTCTCGGCGCCATCGACAAGAGAGTGAGTAATGGGCGCACAGTGGAAGGTTAAACACAAAGAAGCGGCAGCCAATGCCAAGGGCAAGATCTTCGGCAAACTGGTGAAAGAAATCACCATCGCTGCACGCAACGGTGCCGATACCACCACCAACGCACACCTGCGTCTGGTGGTCGAACAGGCCAAGAAAGCTTCAATGCCCAAAGAAACACTGGATCGCGCCATCAAGAAAGGCGCGGGCCTGTTGGGCGAAACCGTGCAATACCATCGTGTGACCTATGAAGGATTCGCGCCGCATCAGGTGCCGTTGATCGTTGAGTGTGTGACCGACAACATCAACCGCACCGTGGCTGAAATTCGCGTGGCGTTCCGCAAGGGTCAGCTGGGTGCTTCCGGCTCGGTGGCGTGGGACTTCAACCACGTTGGCATGATCGAAGCCTCGCCGGACACCCCGGACGCGGATCCTGAAATGGCCGCCATTGAAGCCGGCGCCCAGGATTTCGAACCGGGTGAAGACGGTGCGACCCTGTTCCTGACCGAACCTACGGACCTGGACGCGGTACAGAAAGCCCTGCCGGAGCAAGGTTTCACCGTGCTCTCGGCCAAGCTGGGCTACCAGCCGAAAAACCCGGTCAGCGGCCTGAGCGATGAGCAGATGGCCGAAGTCGAAGCCTTCCTGGAAGGCCTCGATAACCACGATGATGTGCAGGACATGTTTGTCGGGTTGGCGGGTTAAGTCTTTGTGTCAGTGACGGTTCTGTTGTCTGGCAGACCGTCATCGTCGGATCGCCGCCAGAGCAGGCTCGCTCCCACAGGTTTTGTGTCATCCACAAAAATCCCTGTAGGAGCGAGCCTGCTCGCGATTGACCGCGAAGCGGTCAGGTGGCATTCAACGCCTGGATAATTTCATTGAATCCAGGTCGAGTCAGCACTTGCGGCTGACAACAACGCTCTAGCAAGTCTTCCAGAGCCTCTCGCTGCTCATCGCTCAACCCTGAGTCGATCCGCTCCAGCAATTCCCCCAGCAACACCCCGAACGCCCGTACCTCGATCCGCTGCAACGCCCGACTCTCAAGGCTGTCATCCGTGGCATGGAATGACGCTGCGCCAAAGTCTCCCAGCAAACAGTCGCCCTGTTCATTGCACAAAATGTTGTGCCCGTAGAGATCGCCGTGGGTGATGCCATGCCGGTGCAGGTGTTCGGCCACCGAAGCGATGCCGCAGGCGATACGTAGCGCTACTGCCGCGTTGAGGCGCAGGTCGTCGGCATACACATCACGGCTGCAGGACGCCAGGCTTGGCAGTCCGGCGAGGTTGCGGTAATTCGGTGTGATCAGTTGCATGACCAGCCCGGCCGCGTCTTGTGGATGACCGACGATGCGGCCTTCGACGCGGATCAGGTTCGGGTGCAGGCCAGCGGTGATGCAGGCATTCATCTCGTGCAAGGGTGAGCCGTCGCTGGTCATCTCGCCTTTGTAGAGTTTCACCGCAACCGCAACCGGCACCGCCGGCTGATGGGCCGGTTGCCAAACGGCTTGGTGGATGACCCCGGACGCGCCTTCGCCCAATTGTTGCTCCAGGCGCAACGTCGACCAGTCAATGCGCGCGGTGGCGTCGAGGGCGGCGGTATCGGCCTCGGTTTCCAGCGGATTGCCGGCGTAAGCCAGCCACGTCAGCCTCGGTAGCGTCAGCAGCCATTGTGGCAACTCGGTCAGCTGATTGGCGGCGATGCGGATCAGTTCCAGTTGATGGCAATTGCTTAATGTCGGCGGCAACGCTTGCAAACGGTTTCCGGCGAGCATGAGTTTTTGCAGATGTGGGCGCTCACCCAATTCAACGGGCAGCGTCTCGATGCAATTGTCGGTGAGGATCAGCCAGCGCAGCAGCGGCGGCAACGCAGCGCCGGGGACATGAGCAATGCGGTTGGCCTTGAAGCCGATCATCGTCAGTTCGGCGCATTGGCCGAGGCAGGCCGGCAAATCGGTGAAGCGGTTATCGGAGCAGAACAGTATGCGTAAACGGGTCAGCCGATGCAGGTCTTGCGGCAGTGCGCTCAAGGCATTGCCGCTGAGGTTGAGCACTTCGAGCGAGTCCGCCAGATCGAAGATTTCCCGGGGGAACTCGCTCAGGCCTTCGGCCAGATCCAGCCGCGTAATGCCCGACAGTTGGCCGGCGCGCAATTGTGCAAGGGTGTGCATGAACGGGTTCACTATTGATCAAGGAGCAGGCACTGGGCCCGGAAATGGGGGACATGATAGCGGTTATGGTGTGTTGCCTGTCAGTCCGGTTCCCTGACTTGCGCCAATTGTCCCAATCGACTGCGAGTGCGCGCCAGGTCAATGGCATCACCGCCCAGGCTTTCTCGCAACGAGTGCTGGCCAAGCAAAACCAGGTGCTTGTCCTGGTCGTACAACACGTCAATCAGGTTGATGAAACGCTGTTGCGCGGCCATCGTGCATTCAACCAGTGGCGGCAGGTCATCGATGATCCAGCTGTCGAAGTGACGGCACAGTTCCAGGTAATCCATCACCGCCGTGGGGCGGTCGCACAGGTCGGCAAAGGTGAAGCCGATGCGCCGTCCTTCGCAGAACCGTGCCTGGAACTGCCGGGTGCCGACGGCCAATGACACGGGCGGCGCGTCGCGCTGAGGCAGGTTCAGCGACAACCGTTGCGCGACGCTGGCCGGCCAGACGTAGTGGCCCTGGGTGAACAGCTGTTGCGCGTGGGTGCGGGCCTGGCTACGGTAGTCGTGGGGGCCACCGACTTCCATGACTTGCATGCGGGCGTTGATCAGATCGATCACCGGTTTGAAGCGCGCGTGATACAGCGGGTTGGGCAACAGGCCCTCGGGCGGGTAATTGGAGGTGACCAGCAGCAGGATGCCGCGCTGGAACAGGGCCTTGAACAGCCGCGTGATGAGCATGGCATCGCCGATGTCGTGCACATGGAACTCATCGAAACACAGCACCCGACAATCGCTAAGCAATTCATCAAGGGTGGTCGCCAGTGCGTCAGGCTGCTCGCGATGGGTGAACATGCCGTGGTGCAGCCTGGCGAAAAAATCATGAAAGTGCAGGCGTTGTTTTTTCGTGAGGGGGACGGCCTGGAAAAAACCCTCGAGCAACCAGCTCTTGCCGCGTCCCACGGCGCCATGCAGGTAAAGGCCGGGAAGGGGTTTGGTCGAGGAGCACGGCAACGCTGTGGCGTACCGCGCCATGCAGTCGATCACGCGCTGTTGGCTGTGGCTGAGGGTGTAACCCTGGGAATGTGCCTTGTGGCGAAAGAAGTCGTGGATGGCTTGACCGCTGGCAGCGCAACCTGCCGCCGAAGCCTTGCCGAAAAGACGGCGCAACAAGGACCAGCGTGGTGTGAGTCGCGAACGCTTGGGTGGTCGAACGGCCACGTGATATCACCTTCATTGACTGGCGAGCTCCCCCGAGCTGCAGCGGTGTAGTGTAACCAGAGCGGCTTTGCGCTGCGATATGCTGATCCCTAGAATTGCACGGTCTGCCTGAGCATCTGCGCAGCAGGCGTATCCACCGGGCTGACCATTGCGTAGTTGTAGCCACCTCCAGACCAATACTCGGCCTGCAACCCGTTATCGCGACGACTGCCCCTTGGCAGCAGGAAGTTTTTCGGCCCCGGTGGCCGGACGTAGAAACTGATTTTTTGCCCGCCATGATTCTCATAAATCACCATCGCCGCCGGTCCTTGCTCGGTGCTGAGCAAGCGCCCGCTCGCCGGTTTGAAACCCGCACCCGAAAGGTCAGGCAGGCGATTGGCTTGATTGAAATAACGGTCGAGCCACTCTTGCATGTTGCCACCCTCAGCGGCTTTGTAGTCCGCGGGCAGGATGCCTTGCTGGGCAATCAGGCGGTAGGCCTGAAGGGCATCGGTCATCGGTAGCGGGGCCGCGGCAAGCGTCATCTCGCGTGCCTGCCAGCCGCTGAGTCCGCCGACGCTGACGGCGATCAACAACACCGCCGCGCTGGCCAGGTGACGACGGGACTGGTGTTTCAGGCGTTGGCGAATCGCGACCGGATCCAGGTCCGGGTTGGCCGGTTGCTGCAAGGCACCACCCAACGCTGCGCGCAGTGCCTGGGCATCGTGCTGCCAGGCGCGGACCTGCGCGGCTGATTGCGGGTTGCTGGCGAGAAAAGTTTCCACCAGGTGTCGGTCGCTGTCGCTGAGCTGATGGTCGACAAAAGCATGAAGGTCACGTTCGTCAGGGGGCATGCTGATCATTTGAGTCTCCGCAGGGAAGGGCGGTTGATTTCGCCATCGCTGAGCTGGCGCAGGGCCTGGCGAGCCCGGGACAGGCGGGACATCACGGTGCCGATGGGGACGTCAAGAATCTCGGCGACCTCTTTGTAGCTCAGGCCTTCGACCGACACCCACAACAGCAACGCACGTTGTTCGGTGGGTAATTGGTCGAAGGCGCTGAGGGTCGATTGGGCAATGACCGTGCGCTCCACCGACGGCTGCGTATCGTCGCGTCCGGTAAAAAATTCGAGCATGCGCGCATACCTTCGCGAGCGTCGGTGTGCGTCGAGAAACTGCCGATAGAGAATTGAAAACAGCCAGGCGCGCAAATCACCATCGACACGTTTATCTCCCCAACTCGACAGCGCACGCTCGAGGCTGGCCTGGACCAGGTCGTCGGCGCTGCTCGGGTTGCGCGTCAACGACACAGCAAATCGCCGCAGTCGGGGAATGATTTCTCGCAGTTTTTCGTCGATATCGTTCATGAAGTTCTGGCTAGTCACTACGCTCTGGACTAGGAAGACGCCCGATACGGGAGGTTATTCCACGCTTGGAAAAATAAACACCGCACGTGGGAATAAACCGGTGTGCGGTTCGTCTGCTTGATTCTTCTCACTTGCGGCCGATGGCCCTGGAGTTTTTCATGGTAGATCGATCATCACCGCCAACGGGGCCGGATCGGCCACCGCTGAGTGCCGCGAGCCTGACACTGCGACTGACGGGCATCGCGGTCGTCGTCGCGGCGCTGGCCGGGGCGTTTGCCTACGTCAATGGCACCTTGGACCCAGAGCGTCTGACGCCAAAAAAACTGATCAATGTGCTGGAAACCAACAACGGAGTGCACCCCGGTTTTCGTCGCAATCATTCCAAAGGCGTGTGCGTGATCGGCCACTTCGAGAGCAGCGGCGAAGCTCGGAGTTACTCCACCGCCCAGGTGTTCAATGAGGCACGGACGCCGGTGGTGGGGCGTTTTGCGTTGCCTGCGGGCAATCCTTACGCGCCGGACAACGCCGTGCCGATCCGCAGCCTGGCGCTGCGTTTCAACCAGGCCAACGGTCAGCAATGGCGTACCGGGATGAACAGCATGCCGGTCTTCCCGGTGGGCACGCCTGAGGCGTTTTATCAGTTTCAAAAAGCCCAGTCACCCGATCCGGCCACCGGTAAACCGGACCCTAAAGCGGTGCCGGCGTTCTTTGGCTCGCACCCCGAATCCGCGCCGTTCCTGGCGTGGGTCAAGACGGCCAAACCTTCGGCCAGTTACGTCACCGAAACCTATAACAGCGTCAACGCGTTTTACCTGGTCAACGCCACCGGACAGCGCCAGGCCGTGCGCTGGAGCATGGTGCCCGTCGCGCAGGATGCGCCGGGCGCGACCGCACCGGAGGGCGGCGATTTCCTGGAAAAAGACCTGGTGCAGCGCATCGCCGCAGGTCCGTTGCGTTGGCAGTTGAACATCACGCTTGCCGACCCAGGCGATCCTGTCGACGACGCCAGCAAGGCCTGGCCAACTGGGCGCAAGGTATTGAACGCGGGTACTTTGGTGCTTGAAAGCACCCAGGCGCAACTGAAGGGTGAGTGCCGTGACATCAACTACGACCCGCTGGTATTGCCTGCCGGTATCGAAGGTTCCGACGACCCATTGCTCGCCGCTCGTTCCGCCGGATACGCCAATTCCTACCTGCGTCGCACCAGCGAAGTCAGCCAATTGCCCGCCGCCAAACAGGAGGCCCAGCAATGAGCACTCAACCCAAACACTTCGCACCGTTGGCGCGCCTGCTGCACTGGCTGATGGCACTGATGATCATTGCCATGCTGTTTATCGGCGCGGGCATGGTTGCCTCGGTGTCCGAACGGCATGAATGGCTGATTCATCTGCACAAACCCTTGGGCATCGCCATTTTGCTACTGGTGATTGTGCGGCTGGTGGTGCGTTTCTCCACCACACAGCCACCGTTGCCCGTGGACCTGCCGGGTTGGCAGGTATTGGCGGCCAAGGGATCGCATGTGTTGCTGTATGCACTGATGCTGATTTTGCCAATTCTGGGTTGGGCGATGATCTCGGCTTCAGGTGAGCCTGTGATGCTCGGCACTTCGCTACAGTTACCGTCCATTGTTCCGGCGAATGCGCAGGTGTTCGCATTTTTGCGTAAGGCTCACGGGTATCTGGCGTATCTGCTGTTCTTGACGGTGTTGCTGCATCTTGCGGCGGCGTTGTTTCACGGCTGGGTGCGTCGCGATGATGTACTGGACAGCATGTTGCGGGGTAGGGATCGCGGGTAGTTGTCACGAAAAAAAGATCGCAGCCTGCGGCAATTCCTACGGATCGATGCGTTTTTCGTAGGAGTTGCCGCAGGCTGCGATCTTGTGACGCTCAGGGTAATCAGCGCAGGGAGTCGACCATCTGCGCCACAGTCGTCAACACATCCTTGCCCAATTGCTTCGAACGCTTGCCCGACCACCCGGTCAGTGGATTCGGCGCATCGTTGTTGTCCTTGAACGGCATTTCCAGGGTCAGCGACAGGCAGTCGTACTTCTGACCAACGCTGTTGCAGGCCAGGGTCATATTGGCTTGGCCCGGCTTGTCGAGGACGTAGCCATGAGTGGTCTGGAAGTCCTTGGTCAGGTGCTTCAGATGACTGCGAAAGTGTTCTTCGAGTTTGGCGATGCGTGGCGTGTAACCCGGGTTGCCTTCGCAACCGGCGGTGAACACGTAAGGGATTTCTTCGTCGCCATGGATGTCGAGAAACAGATCGACGCCGTACTGTTCCATCTGCTGCTGTACGAAAAAGACCTCCGGGCTGATTTCCTGGCTGGCGTTTTGCCAGGCGCGGTTCAGGTCCTGGCCCATGGCGTTGGTACGCAGGTGACCGTGGAAGGCACCGTCCGGGTTCATGTTCGGCACCAGATACAGGTCGGCGCTGGCCAGCAGTTTGTTCATTACCGGGTCATCGTGCTTTTCAAGGCGCTCAATCACCCCTTCCATGAACCACTCGGCCATGTGTTCGCCCGGATGCTGCTGGGCGATGATCCATACCTTACGCCGGCCTTCAGCACCGGTGCCTTTGCGCAGTAACTGGATATCACGCCCTTCGACGCTCTTGCCGGTCGCCAGCAGTTCGGTGCCGGCCTTGCTCAGCGCTTGCTCGATCAGCCAGTCGTGGCGGCCACGGCTGTAGGGCTCGAAGTAGGCAAACCAGGCGTGGGTAGCAGTGGCTTCGAGGCTGAAACGCAGGCAGTCGCCTTCGAAAATGGTGGGCACACGGAACCAGTTGACGTGGTCGTAGGAGGCTACGGCTTGATAACCATCCCAGGCTTTGTTGTATGAGGATTTGCTGGCGTTGCTCAGGCGAAACCAGTGTTCCTGGCCGACATGCAGGCCGCTGGCCTTGAAGTGAAACCACTGGAAATGCGGGCTGCGTGTATCAGGCTTGATGGCCAGCAACGCTTGCAATGGGTTGCTGATATCCAGCACTTCAATATTGCCGCTGTCGAAGTTGGCACTGATATCGAAAGAGGATTTAGCCACGGTCATAGTCGTTTCCTGAATATGATTTTATGGCGGCTACTTTACACGCAAGGCTGGGGTGAAACCGAGTGAAATTGCGGGGTGCAAGGGGGGCGTCCTCCTTGACGCGGACGCAGCTTAGAGGCTGTGCGATTGATTCTCAAGTGCTATTTCTATTTTAGTTTGGGTCAATAATGACTGGCTTCTCTTGCCAACAGATATTCTTTTGATATTATCCGCGCCATCGAATTGGCAGCACCCAAAAGACTTCATTAGCCTGAAGCCAAAGCCAGAAAAACTGGCAAAAAAAGACCCGGCAAAAAGCCGGGTCAAAAACCGTGATTAGCCTGATGAGGAGATAGTCCAGGAGACCGACCTAAGGTCACCTGGTCCATCACTGATCTCGCGACCAGTTGATGCAATAATAATCATTCTCGTTTGCAAGTCAAACTTTTTTATCTGCACGATTGGAAAATTCTTTCCCGTCCTTTTTTTACGTTTCAAATTCAGCCCTTCTGATGCCCTTCCAGCGATCGGTCAACCATCGCCTTGGCCATGTCGATCATGTGTACCGTCGAGAACGCCAGGTCCCGATTGGCTCCGAACAGGTGACTGGCCGACTCGAACGCTGTCGCCGCAGCGCACCGCAACAGGTCCGAGGCGTGAAGCAATGCCTCCTCACAGCTGACGCTGCGGTTCACATCAAAAAAACGCGGTTCGCTTACATCCTCTGACACAGCTGGTTTCAAGTAGTAGTCCAACGCACGCTGGGCCGCTGCCGAGCCTTGGGGCGAGGTGAGGGAGGTGTCTATCTGGATGTCGGGCAAGTCGTTGGCGTGTTCGTTCATGACGATGGCAAAGCTCCGTGATTGATTCAGATCCGAGAACTCATCCTAGTACGGTTTGTATTTGTGACGACAAATTAAATACTACAATGTGTGTTTTGATGGCTGGAGTCGTCCACGTATCGTGCCGCACATGGATAAATGGATTGAATTGGTCAAAGCCAAGATGAGTGAACTCAAAATCACTCAGGAAATACTCGCCGAACGTCTCGGGATGTCCCAGGGGGGCATAGGTCACTGGCTCAACAAGCGTCGCGAGCCGGGCATCGATGACATGAACCGGGTGTTGCACGCGCTCGGCCTGGGGTTTCTCGAAGTGGCCCTGGTCATCAGAGAGCCGCAGGCGTCACAGGGCGACGAACTTTCGCTGACGCAAAAGTACAACCCGTACTTCCGTTACCCGGTCAGTGACTGGCGCGAACCTGTGGAGGTACGTGATGGTGAGCGGACCGTGTATGGCAAAGAGCAGTTCGAACTGACTGACTACCACGCCCAGGGCGCAGCCTTCTGGTTGAAGGTGGCAGGTGATGCGATGACCGCTCCCAGTGGCGTCAGCATCCCGGAAGGCATGTTGATCCTGGTGGACCCGGATATCCATGCCGCTCCCGGCAAACTGGTGATTGCCCAGTGGCCCGACAGTAGCGAAGCGACCTTCCGCAAGCTGATCGAAGAGGGCGGGCAGCGTTACCTGGTCCCGCTCAATCCGACGTATCCGAAAGCCTTGTACTCAGAGGAATGCAGAATCCTCGGCGTAGTCGTTCAGGCAACGATCAAGTTCTAGTCAGATCGGTCCCGGTCAAGCGAAGGACCGATCTTCATTTCAGGCTTCTTCCAGTTCAACCAACGCACTGCCTTCGCTGACCATCTCGCCTTCCTGGCAATACAGTGCCTTGATCACACCGGCATGGGGTGCGCGAATACTGTGTTCCATCTTCATCGCTTCCAGCACCACCAATTGCGCCCCGGCTTCCACCGATTGGCCGGCCTCTACCAGCACGCGGACGATGCTGCCGTTCATGGGGGCGGTCAGGCCACCCTGATGGCTGTGACTGGCTTCGACGGCGCTGATCGGGTCGTAGGTCTCGATGCGGCGCAGTTCACCTTCCCATTGCAAATACACGCAGTCGCCACGGCGAATGGTTCGGTGCTGGCGACGTACCCCGTTATGTTCGGTCAGCAATTGCTCACCGTTGAGTTGTGCGGTCTCGGAGCAGACATTACCCAGGGTCAGCGCACGATCCTGGTCCTCGCAACTCAGGTGCAAGGTGATTTCACGAGGCAGACCGAACCGCAAACCATTGGCGTTCGACCAAGGTGAACTCGGGTCATCGGCGCGGTTCGCACTTGGCTGGCTTTGGGCAAAAGCCTGGGCGGCGGCTTGCCAGAATTCGTCGTCAAGTTGCGCAGGCGCGGGCAGCAGTTGTTCCTGGTAGCGCGTAATGAAACCGGTATCCAGTTCAGCGGCGGCAAACGCAGGATGCGCAACGATGCGGCGCAGGAAGTTGATGTTGGTCTTCAATCCGCCGATGGCGAACTCATCCAGCATGCTCAGCAGGCGCAAACGGGCTTGCTCGCGGTCCTCGCCCCAGGCAATCAGCTTGCCCAGCATCGGGTCGTAGAACGGCGAAATTTCGTCACCTTCTTCAACGCCGCTGTCCACCCGGCGACCCGCACCCGGCGCCGATTCGCGGTACAACGCCAGGCGACCGGTGGCCGGCAGAAAGTCATTGCCTGGATCCTCGGCATACAGCCGTACTTCAATCGCATGGCCGATCAATGGAACCTGATCCTGGGTCATCGGCAATGCTTCGCCACGGGCCACGCGAATCTGCCAGGCCACCAGGTCTAGACCGGTGATGGCTTCGGTGACCGGGTGTTCTACTTGCAGGCGTGTGTTCATCTCCATAAAGAAGAACTCGCCGCGCGCGTCCAGCAAGAACTCCACGGTACCGGCGCCGACATAACCGATGGCCTGCGCTGAACGCACGGCAGCTTCGCCCATGGCTCGACGTAGCTCTGGGCTCAAACCCGGCGCCGGGGCTTCTTCGACGACTTTCTGGTGGCGGCGCTGAATCGAGCAGTCACGCTCGTTGAGGTACAGGCAGTTGCCGTGCTGATCAGCGAACACCTGGATTTCCACGTGGCGCGGTTTGAGCAGGTACTTTTCCACCAGCATCCGTGAGTCGCCGAATGACGATTGCGCTTCGCGCTGGGCCGAGGCCAGGGCTTCGGCCAATTGGCTGACGTCTTCGACCACTTTCATGCCTTTGCCGCCGCCACCGGCCGTGGCCTTGAGCAGCACCGGGTAGCCAATGCGTTCGCAGGCATCGCGGAAGGTGTCGAGGTCCTGGGCTTCACCGTGATAGCCCGGCACCAATGGTACGCCGGCGGTTTCCATCAAGGCTTTGGCGGCGGACTTGCTGCCCATCGCATCGATGGCCGAAGCGGGTGGGCCGAGGAAAATCAGGCCGGCGTTTTCGATAGCGCGGGCGAACCCGGCGTTTTCCGACAAAAATCCGTAACCGGGGTGAATCGCCTGGGCGCCGCTGGCCTTGGCCGCTGCAATCAGTTTGTCGATTTGCAGATAACTGTCGGCCGCTTTGCTGCCACCGAGGTCGACGCGGATATCGGCTTCGCGACTATGGCGGGCGTCTCGATCGGTGGCGCTGTGCACGGCGACAGTGGTCAGGCCCAGGGCCTTGGCGGTGCGCATCACCCGGCAAGCGATTTCGCCGCGGTTGGCCACCAACAGGGTAGTGAGAACAGGTGTGCTCATCAGCGGGGCTCCTTGGTGGATTCGGCTTGCCAGGTCGGCGGACGTTTTTGCAGGAAGGCACGCAGGCCTTCCTGGCCTTCGGGACTCACGCGGATGCGGGCGATGGCGTTTTCGGTGTAGCGGCGCAATGCCGGGGTCAATGAGCCGTCACCGACTTCGCGCAACAGGTCCTTGCTGGCGCGCATCGCGGCCGGACTGTTGAGCAGCAGGTTGTCGATCCACTGCCCGACTTTCTGTTCCAGTTCGGCACTTGCATAACTCTCCGACAACAAACCGATTTCCCGAGCCCGTTGCCCGCCGAAGCGCTCAGCGGTCAAGGCATAGCGTCGGGTCGCTCGCTCGCCGATGGCTTGCACCACGAACGGGCTGATCACCGCCGGCGCCAGGCCGATGCGCACTTCCGACAGGCAGAACTGCGCGTCATCGGTGCCGATGGCCATGTCGCAGCAACTGATCAGACCCAGCGCGCCACCAAAGGCTGCGCCTTGCACCACGGCCAGGGTCGGTACTTTCAGCTTGGCCAGGTTGTACATCAACTCCGCCAACTCTCGCGCGTCGTCGAGGTTGGTGGCGTAATCGAGTTCGGCCGATTGTTGCATCCAGGCCAGGTCGGCGCCGGCGCTGAAGTGCTTGCCGCGACCGCGCACGATCAGGAATCGCAGGCTGGCATCGCTCGCCACTTTGTCGAGGGCAAGGATCAGCTCGCGGATCATTTCGGCGTTGAAGGCGTTGTTCTTTTCTTCACGGCTGAGCCACAGCGTGGCAAAACCACGGGGGTCGTTCAGCAGTTCGAGGGTGTTGAAGTCGCTCATATTCGTCCGTCTCCACAACTTTGTCCTGTAGGAGCGAACATGCTCCGGGCGGCGTTCCGACGATAGTCCTGGAGACGCCGCTGGGTGTCAGGTTCGCAACGTTATCGTTGACGACCTTCGCGAGCGTGCTCGCTCCTACAGAGATCTAGATCACATCCGGAACACGCCGAAGCGGCTCGGTTCGATTGGCGCGTTCAACGACGCGGACAAGGCCAGGGCCAGTACGTCGCGGGTCTGGGCCGGGTCGATGACACCGTCGTCCCACAGGCGCGCGCTGGAATAGTAGGGGTGGCCCTGTTCTTCGTACTGATCGAGGATCGGTTGTTTGATCTCGGCCTCCTGCTCGGCGCTGAAACCCTGGCCGCTGCGTTCAGCCTGCTCACGCTTGACCTGTACCAGCACGCCGGCCGCCTGTTCGGCACCCATCACGCCGATGCGCGCATTCGGCCACATCCACAAGAAGCGCGGATCGTAGGCGCGGCCGCACATGCCGTAGTTACCGGCGCCGAAACTGCCGCCGATGATCACGGTGAACTTCGGCACCTTGGCGCAGGCCACAGCCGTCACCAGTTTTGCGCCGTGCTTGGCGATGCCGCCGGCTTCGTATTTCTGGCCGACCATGAAGCCGGTAATGTTTTGCAGGAACAGCAGCGGGATGCCGCGCTGGCACGCCAGTTCGATGAAGTGCGCGCCTTTCTGCGCCGCTTCAGCGAACAGGATGCCGTTGTTGGCGAGGATCGCGATCGGGTAACCGTGCAGGTAGGCAAAACCGCAGACCAGCGTGGTCCCGAACAAGGCTTTGAATTCGTCGAATACCGAACCGTCCACCAGCCGTGCAATCACTTCGCGGACGTCGAACGGTTGCTTGGCATCGGCCGGGACCACGCCGTACAACTCGTCGCTGCTGTAGAGCGGGGCGATTGGCGTGCGTTGCTGAACCTCACCTTGCTTGCGCCAGTTGAGGTTGGCGATGCTGCGGCGGGCCAGCGCGAGGGCGTGTTCATCGCTCTCGGCATAATGGTCGGCTACACCGGAAATCTTGCAGTGCACATCGGCCCCGCCAAGGTCTTCGGCACTGACCACTTCACCGGTTGCGGCTTTCACCAGCGGTGGACCGGCGAGGAAGATGGTCGCTTGTTCGCGGACCATGATCGCTTCGTCGGCCATTGCCGGCACATACGCACCACCGGCGGTGCAAGAACCCATGACCACGGCAATCTGCGGGATGCCCATGGCGCTCATGTTGGCCTGATTGAAGAAGATTCGGCCGAAGTGCTCACGGTCCGGGAACACTTCATCCTGACGCGGCAGGTTGGCGCCGCCGGAGTCCACCAGATAGATGCATGGCAGTCGATTCTGTTGCGCGATGGTCTGGGCGCGAAGGTGTTTCTTCACGGTCAGCGGGTAATAAGAGCCACCCTTAACTGTGGCGTCGTTGGCGACGATCATGCATTCGATGCCTTCCACACGACCGATACCGGCAATCACGCCAGCGGCGGGGACGTCTTCGCCATACACCTCGTACGCCGCCAGTTGGCTGATCTCCAGAAACGGCGAGCCCGGATCTAGCAGGCGGTTGATGCGCTCACGGGGCAGCAGTTTGCCCCGTGAGGTGTGGCGTTCCTGAGCCTTCGGGCCACCACCTTGTGCCACCTGGGCGAACAGGGTGTGCAACGCGTCGACCTGCTTGAGCATCGCCGCGCTGTTGGTGGCGAACTCCGCTGAACGGGGGTTGAGCTGGGTATGCAAGGTAGCCATGGACAGCTCCGTTTAGCGGGTTTCGTTGAACAGTTCGCGACCGATCAGCATGCGACGGATCTCGCTGGTGCCGGCACCGATTTCGTACAGCTTGGCGTCACGCAACAGCCGGCCGGCCGGGAATTCGTTGATGTAGCCGTTGCCGCCGAGGATCTGGATCGCATCAAGGGCCATTTGCGTCGCGCGTTCGGCGCTGTAGAGGATCACGCCGGCAGCGTCCTTGCGCGTGGTTTCGCCGCGCTCGCAAGCCTGGGCCACGGCATACAGGTAGGCACGGCTGGCGTTGAGTTGGGTGTACATGTCGGCGACCTTGCCCTGGATCAGCTGGAATTCGCCGATGCTCTGGCCGAACTGCTTGCGGTCGTGAATGTACGGCACGATCAGGTCCATGCACGCCTGCATGATCCCGGTCGGTCCTCCGGACAGCACGACGCGTTCGTAGTCGAGGCCGCTCATCAGCACTTTCACACCACCGTTGAGCACGCCGAGGATGCTCTCTTCCGGCACTTCGACGTCATCAAAGAACAGCTCACAGGTGTTCGAACCGCGCATGCCGAGCTTGTCGAACTTGTTGCTGCGGCTGAAGCCTTTCCAGTCGCGCTCGACGATGAACGCGGTGATGCCGTGGGGGCCTTTTTCCAGGTCGGTCTTGGCGTAGATCACGTACGTGTTGGCGTCCGGACCGTTGGTGATCCAGGTCTTGCTGCCGTTGAGCACGTACTTGTCGCCACGCTTATCAGCGCGCAATTTCATCGACACCACGTCGGAACCGGCATTTGGCTCGCTCATGGCGAGGGCGCCGATGTGCTCGCCGCTGATCAGCTTGGGCAGGTATTTGGATTTCTGTTCGTGAGTGCCGTTGCGGTTGATCTGGTTGACGCACAGGTTGGAGTGGGCGCCGTAGGACAGCGCCACCGAGGCCGAACCACGGCTGATTTCTTCCATCGCTACGACATGGGCCAGGTAACCCAGACCGGCACCACCGTACTCTTCCGGTACGGTAATGCCGAGCAGGCCCATGTCGCCGAATTTGCGCCACAGGTCGGCGGGGAACAGGTTGTCGATGTCGATCTGAGCGGCGCGCGGGGCGATCTCCTTGGCGACGAAGGACTGAACCTGATCGCGCAACATGTCGATGGTTTCACCGAGGGCAAAATTCAGGGATGGGTAGCTCATGGGTCACCTTTTGGCGTTTTTGTAGGGTGGGGAGGGCAGTGATTCGGCTCTCACCTTTACGTTAACGTAAGCCTGTGACGAATGGCTGTCAATCACCCTTTACGTTAACGTCAACTTGAGCGAGAGTAGAGCCAGTTCAAGATAGAACGCGGACCCACCAGGTACAGGTCCGCCGGTAGCCCATTAATAAAGACAATAGGGGTCGTCATGGATCAACCCAGTGCAAATCAGCAACGCAGTTACACCCGCGGTTCCCAGGACAAAGCCTTGCTGGCGATGACCATCGGCCAGGCGTTTGATAACACTGTGGCAAAGTATTCGACCGCAGAAGCCTTGGTCGTGCGCCATCAACAGCTGCGCTATACCTGGCAACAACTGGCAGATGCGGCGGACCTGCATGCCAGGTCACTGCTGGCGCTGGGGCTGCAAACCGGGGACCGTCTCGGCATCTGGGCGCCCAATTGCGCGCAGTGGTGCATTACCCAGATTGCCACCGCAAAAATCGGCGTGATCCTGGTCAACATCAACCCGGCTTACCGCAGCTCCGAACTCGAATACGTATTGAAGCAGTCCGGTTGCCAATGGCTGGTCTGCGCCGGGGCGTTCAAGACGACCAATTATCACGCGATGCTGCAAGGTCTGGCGCCGGAGTTGGCAGAGCAATCCATCGGCCAATTGCAGTGTGAGCGACTACCGGATCTGCGCGGGGTGATCAGCCTGGATGCACAACCTCCGAGCGGTTTCCTGCCCTGGTCGCAACTTGCCGATCTCGCCTGCAGTGTGTCAGTCGACCAGTTGCGCGAGCGCCAGGACAGCC
Organism: Pseudomonas sp. P1.8; assembly: GCF_001269805.1. NCBI lineage: Bacteria > Pseudomonadati > Pseudomonadota > Gammaproteobacteria > Pseudomonadales > Pseudomonadaceae > Pseudomonas > Pseudomonas sp. P1.8. The sequence continues at coordinate 94,011 of NZ_LHVM01000017.1, read as the reverse complement.
TGCATTTCGATCAACCCGTAAACATTCAGTACACCTCCGGCACCACCGGTTTCCCCAAGGGCGCGACCCTCAGTCACTACAACATTCTCAACAACGGTTACATGGTCGGCGAAAGTCTCGGGTTGACTGCCGATGATCGCCTGGTAATTCCAGTGCCGCTTTATCACTGTTTCGGCATGGTCATGGGCAACCTTGGCTGCATTACCCATGGCAGCACCATGATTTACCCGAACGACGCGTTTGATCCGTTGTTGACGTTGAGCACTGTCGCCGAAGAAAAAGCCACCGCGCTTTACGGTGTGCCAACCATGTTCATCGCCATGCTCGATCAACCGCAGCGCGCAGAATGCGACCTGTCGAGCCTGCGCACCGGGATCATGGCTGGAGCGACATGCCCGATCGAGGTGATGCGTCGGGTCATCAGCGAAATGCACATGAGCGAAGTGCAGATTGCCTACGGCATGACGGAAACCAGTCCGGTGTCATTGCAGACCGGCCCTTCAGACGAGCTGGAGCTGCGTGTGACTACCGTCGGTCGCACTCAGCCGCAGCTGGAAAGCAAGATCATCGATGAAGCGGGCAACCTCGTGCCCCGTGGCACCATCGGCGAGTTGTGCACCCGGGGCTACAGCGTGATGCTGGGTTACTGGAACAACCCCGAAGGCACGGCAGAGGCCATCGATCAGGCAGGCTGGATGCACACCGGTGACCTGGCGAGCATGAACGGCGAGGGTTACGTGTGTATTGCCGGGCGCAACAAGGACATGATCATCCGTGGCGGTGAGAACGTTTACCCCCGGGAGCTGGAAGAGTTTTTCTTCACGCATCCGGCTGTCGCAGACGTGCAGGTAATCGGTATTCCTTGCTCTCGTTATGGTGAAGAAATCGTTGCCTGGATCAAGTTTCATCCCGGCCACAGCGCTACCGAGCAAGAACTGCAAGCCTGGTGCAAGGAGCGCATTGCGCACTTCAAGACGCCGCGCTACTTCAAGTTCGTCGAGGAGTTTCCGATGACGGTGACCGGCAAGATCCAGAAATTCCGCATGCGTGAGATCAGCGTCGCGGAGCTCAAAGCGAAGCTGTAGGAGCTGGCGCAGGCTGCGATCTTTTGGAGGAACAGAAGATCCGGATCAAAAGATCGCAGGCTGCGCCAGCTCCTACAGAGAGATGAGTTGTTGCGAATATTTCATGAACGCCAGACAGCACAAAGGGGAGCCGAAGCTCCCCTTTAATTTGTCGTTGCGCGTGCTCTTTTTTTATTATTGAGGGTCGGTCTGTTTTTGTTTTTGGCAACCGTTGCCCTTTACCGCTGTTTTTGGCGATCCCCATTCGGGATCAAGAGCAAACGTATTTTTTTGAGCGCTGATCTGCTTTTTCGCTGAGCGATCCAACCAGTTCGGGAGCTACCTGAGGGTAGTTTTATTATTCTCTGCCCGGTTGCGGGTTACTTCGAAAAGCACCCTGAAAAGCACATCTTCTCCAAAAAAATCTGTTAGCTGCGTCTCTGCCGTGTTGTTTTTGTTATGTCAGAGTCGTTACGTCTTGTTTTTATTAGGGTTACTGCAAATTTTTTATTCTTGTTGTGCGATAGATATAGCAGGAGCCGTGCCAACTTTTTAAAACCCTTTAAAATCAATGATTTGCGATTTTTTAGGTTTTTGTCCCTCAGGGAATCCCCTAGTTTTTGTTTCCGTGTTACTCGCTTGCGCCCACATTTCAGAAACAGCGGTAACACCCGGACACATTCCCCCCACTCAGTGCGTGCTACGTGCCTTGGCCACACGAGAACCGGTTGGCCGGCCCAAGACGTTGCAAATCTGCTGACCGGCCAGGATCAGGGCCTCCAGGTCGATTGCGCTCTGAATGCCGAGGCCGTTAAGCAGGTACACCACGTCCTCGGTGGCAACGTTACCGCTGGCGCCCTTGGCGTAAGGGCAGCCGCCGAGCCCGGCAATAGAGCTGTCGAACACCGCGATCCCTTCCAGCAGGCTGGCATAAATGTTGGCCACGGCCTGGCCATAGGTATCGTGGAAGTGTCCGGCCAGTTTTTCCCTCGGCACATCCGCCGAAACCACTTCGAACATTCGGCGGGTCGCGCCAGCAGTGCCCGTACCGATGGTGTCACCCAGCGAAACTTCATAGCAGCCCATGGCGTAGAGCTCGCGAGCGACAACCGCGACCTGTTCCGGCGCGACGTTACCCTCGTATGGGCAGCCGAGCACGCACGACACATAACCGCGCACACTCACGCCATGTTGTCTGGCGGCGTCCATGATCGGTACGAAACGCTCCAGGCTCTCGCTGATCGAACAGTTGATGTTGCGCTGGGAAAACGCTTCGGACGCCGCCGCGAACACGGCAATTTCCTTGACCCCGGCAGCGAGGGCATCTTCAAAGCCCCGCAGGTTGGGGGCGAGAGCGCCATAGACCACACCGGGTTTACGCTGGATCTGCGCGAAGACCTCGGCCGAACCGGCCATCTGCGGCACCCACTTGGGCGACACGAAGCTGCCGACTTCTATATAGCCGAGCCCGGCGGCGGTCAGTGCATCAACCAGTTGCACCTTGTCGGTAACACTGATGGGCTGGGCTTCGTTTTGCAGGCCGTCGCGAGGGCCGACTTCGACAATGCGTACGTGCGAGGGGAGGGACATGGGGATTCGACCTGTGCTGATTGTTCGGAGAACCCTGTAGGAGCGAGCCTGCTCGCGATGGTTTCCCAGCCACCGCGTTTATCCAGCAAACACGCGTTATCGTTAACGACCATCGCGAGCAGGCTCGCTCCTACAGGGGGCGGATTTTACTGAATGACTTCCTGGCTTTTGAGCGTCTGTTCCAACGCCTGCACGCAGCGCTCTTCCGCCGTATCCAGTTCCAGCTTCATCTGCTCGATGTCCAGCAACTGCTGTTCCAGCTGTTCCCGGCGCTCGCTGATTTTTCCCAGCATGCTGTGCAACTGCTTGGTGTTACCGCTGGACGGGTCGTAAAGCTCGATCAATTCGCGGCATTCGGCCAACGAGAAGCCGATGCGCTTGCCCCGCAGGATCAGTTTCAGGCTGACCTTGTCACGGGGCGAGTAGATGCGTTCCTGACCACGGCGCTCAGGACTGAGCAGGCCTTGCTCTTCATAAAAGCGAATGGCGCGAGTGGTGATGTCGAGCTCGCGGGCGAGGTCGGAAATGCTGTAGGTCTGACTGCTCATGGAAGCGCTCACTGAAGGTCATGGCGCTAAGCTAATGGCAGGTTGACGTTTACGTCAAGGGGCGAAAAGGATCGCAGCCTGCGGCAGCTCCTACAGGAAAATGCGTATCCGTGTAGGAGCTGCCGCAGGCTGCGATCTTTTGAATGGCTTTACACCATTTTAGCGTCGAACTTCTTCTCATGCGCCGTCACCTGCTGGCACAACTCGATCATCTGCTCGCGCATCCAGCGGTTGGCTGGATCCTGGTCGGTGCTTTCGTGCCAGTAGAGGTGGGTTTCCACCGGCGGCACATCGTTGACCGGCAGATTGAAGGCGTGCAAATCGTTACGACGGGCAAAACGTTCCGGCACGGTCATGACCATGTCTGTCTGCTGCATCACCTGGGAGGCCATCAAGTAATGCTGGGAGCGCAGGGCGATCTTGCGCTGGATGCCCATTTTGCCCAGCGCCAGGTCAACATAGCCGAGGCCGCTGCGACGGCTGGAAATATGGATGTGCGTCAGCCCCAGGTAGTCGTCGAGGGTAAGCTTTTCCTTGGCCGCCAGCGGGTGCCCCTTGCGCATGGCGCACACGTAGCGGTCTTCCATCAACTTGACGTGGCGCACTTGCGGGTCGGTATTGAGGGGGGCATCCACGGCGAAATCGAGGCGGCCGGCTGCCAGTTCCTTGGTCGTCTCGCGACGCTTGGACAGGAAGCTTTCGATGATCACCGTTGGTGCGAGGCGGCGCAGTCGCTGGAACAGCGGCGGCAGGATCACCGCTTCGGTAAGGTCGGTCATGCTGATGCGGTAGGTCTTGTTCGCCTGTTGCGGGTTGAATATGCGGCTTTCCTGCACGGAGATTCGAAGCAGCGAAAGGGCGTTTCGCACCGGGCCGATGATGTTCTGTGCCATCGGTGTAGGCACCATGCCCTGGGCTGTGCGCACGAACAGCGGGTCGTTGAAGGTCTCGCGCAGGCGGGCCAGAGCGTTCGAGACCGCTGGCTGGGTGATGCCCACGATCTGCCCGGCACGGGTCAGATTCGCTTCGGTGTAGATCGCGTCGAAGACGATGAAAAGGTTGAGGTCGACCTTGCTCAGATTCATTACGCGGCACTCTTATTGTGTGGGCGGGCTGCTCTTGTAGATCAGCCGATCATATATCGGTGATGAATGTTTATACACGCCGAGAATAGGCTAGGTAAATTATCAACGCTGTTCTAGCATCGATACATGACCTAAACAACCTCCCCCAAGAAGGTATCTCGCTCATGGATTTCGCTTATTCGCCCAAGGTTCAGGAACTGCGTGAGCGCGTGACAGCGTTCATGGACAACTACGTTTATCCCGCTGAAGCCGTGTTCGAGCGTCAGGTCGCTGAAGGCGATCGCTGGCAGCCGACCGCGATCATGGAAGAACTCAAACTCAAGGCCAAGGCTGAAGGCCTGTGGAATTTGTTTCTGCCTGAGTCCGAGCTCGGTGCTGGCCTGACCAACCTTGAATATGCGCCGTTGGCGGAAATCATGGGCCGCTCGCTGTTGGGGCCTGAGCCGTTCAACTGCTCGGCGCCGGACACCGGCAACATGGAAGTGCTGGTGCGTTATGCCAATGAAGAGCAGAAACAACGCTGGCTCGAACCCTTGCTGCGGGGCGAGATCCGCTCGGCCTTCGCCATGACCGAACCGGACGTTGCGTCCTCCGACGCCACCAACATGGCCGCCCGTGCCGTGCGCGATGGCGATGAGTGGGTGATCAACGGCAAGAAATGGTGGACCTCAGGTGCGTGCGACCCGCGCTGCAAAATCCTGATCTTCATGGGCCTGAGCAACCCGGATGCGCCGCGCCACGCCCAGCACTCGATGATTCTGGTGCCGGTGGATGCCCCCGGCGTGAAGATCGTGCGCCCGCTTCCAGTGTTCGGTTATGACGATGCACCTCACGGTCACGCCGAAGTGCACTTTGAAAATGTCCGGGTGCCGTACGAAAACGTCCTGTTGGGTGAAGGACGTGGTTTCGAAATCGCTCAAGGTCGCCTTGGCCCGGGCCGGATTCACCACTGCATGCGTTCGATCGGCATGGCCGAACGCGCACTGGAACTGATGTGCAAACGCTCGGTGAACCGCACAGCGTTCGGCAAGCCTCTGGCACGCCTGGGCGGTAACATCGACAAGATCGCCGACTCGCGGATGGAGATCGACATGGCGCGCCTGCTGACATTGAAAGCGGCGTACATGATGGACACCGTGGGCAACAAAGTGGCCAAGAGCGAAATCGCACAGATCAAGGTCGTGGCGCCGAACGTGGCCTTGCGGGTTATCGACCGGGCGATCCAGATGCATGGCGGGGCAGGGGTTTCCAACGATTTTCCGCTGGCCTACATGTATGCGATGCAGCGCACCCTGCGCCTGGCCGACGGCCCGGACGAAGTGCACCGTGCTGCCATCGGCAAATTTGAAATCGGCAAATATGTGCCCAAAGAGATGATGCGCAGCGGGCATTAAGAAAAGCTAAAAGATCGCAGCCTTCGGCAGCTCCTACAGGATACGCATGCAACTGTAGGAATTGCCGAAGGTTGCGATCTTTTCAATACACCCAAACCTCAACCCGCCGATTCTTGATCCGCCCCTCATCTTCGCTATTGGCAGCCACCGGCATTTCGGCGCCGAATCCACGAATCTCACGAAACACCACGCCGTCTTTCACCAGTTCCCGCCGTACCGCCATGGCCCGCAGTTTTGACAGCAGATCGGCACGTGCGGGGTCGCTCTTGGCATCGCCGAACCCTACCAGCGTCACTTGCCCAGCCGTTTTGCCGTGCTGCTTTATATAGTCGAGTACGCGCGACAGGTCTTGCCGGGCCTTGTTGTCCAGACTGGCGCTGCCTTCTTCGAAGCGAAAATTTACCGACAAACGCTGGGCATGGCGACTCAGAGCCTGATACCCCTCTGGCATCAACGCATTTGGCGTGACGGCCATGGCCTGGACGGTCTGGGCAACAAACCCGTTGGCGGCGACGATCGCTTGCCCCTGGCTGCTTTGGGCGTAGGCCACCAGTGCTTGGGCCCAGGGATTTTTCCCCGTCGGTGGCAGGTAAAAGAACAAGCGTCGGGACAGCGGGTAGTCTTCTGTGGCGATCAGGCTGTCGAGTGGCAGCATGGCTTGCGATTGACCGTCGACGATGGCCACGGCTTTGGCTTGGCGCACGTAGGGCAGGCCGATAAAACCGATGCCTTGCGGGTCAGCGCTGACAGAGTCGGACAGTTGTTCGCTGGATTCGAAGCGCTTGGCGGTGCTGCTCAGCGTTTTTCCACGGCTGTTGAGGACCAGATCCTTGAACGTGTCGTAGGTGCCGGACTGATCATCCCGTGCATACAGATGAATCATCCCACCGTGTCCGCCGACTTCTTCCCAGGTCTTGGCGTCGCCACTGAAGATACGCGCCAATTGCAGGGTGTCGAGTTGATTCAGCGGATTGTCCGGATGAAGGATGATCGCCAGGCCGTCGATGGCGATGACCTGTTCGGCCGTGGAGTTCTTCAGATCGCCCAGGGGTTCGAGGCTGGCCAGTTCGCTGTCCTTGATTGAGCGCGATGAGGTGGCGAGATCGGCCGTGCCGGTTTTCAGTGCGGTGAAGCCGGTGCTGGAACCGTGGGCCGCCACTTCCACGATGACTTGGCGGCCTTGTCCGGTTTCACCCACGACATGCAGTTCGTTGGTCGTGTCCGTGAGGTTGCGATGAATATTGCGCAGACCCTGCTCACGCATCATTCCCTCGACCAGCGCCGGACCCAGCGCCGCGCCGATGGTGTTGGAACCCTGAATGCGCAGCACCGGACCGTGTTCGGGGATCGGCAAATTGTCAGCCGAGACCACTGGCAACAGGCCAAGGCTGAGGGTCAACAGGAACAACACGCGCAGCATCATGCCGGCACCTTAATAGCCAAAGGAGGTGCCGGGAGATTAAGTCAGTGAGGTTGCTAAAAGATGACAGTCAAAAGATCGCAGCTTGTGGCCGCTCCTACAGGAATATCTCGGAGCTGCCACAGGCTGCGATCTTTTGCTTTTCAGCTCAATTCAAGCCAGATCGGTGCATGATCCGAAGGTTTTTCCATGCCGCGCAGTTCGTAGTCGACACCGGCCGCCTTGACCCGCGGTAACAGGCCGTGGGACGCGAGGATCACGTCGATACGCAGCCCGCGCTTGGGTTCGTCCTCAAAACCACGGCTGCGGTAGTCGAACCAGCTGAAGACATCAGCCACTTGCGGGTTCAAATGCCGGAAGCTGTCAGTCAGGCCCCAATTCTTCAGGCGCGCCATCCACTCGCGCTCTTCCGGCAGAAAGCTGCACTTGCCGGTTTTCAGCCAGCGCTTCATGTTGTCCGGGCCGATTCCGATGTCGCAGTCTTCCGGGGAGATATTCACGTCGCCCATGACCACCAGTGGTTGCTCGTTTTTGAACTGGCTCTCCAGCAATTGCTGCAAGTCGCTGTAAAAGCGTTGCTTGGCCGGAAATTTGGTCGGATGGTCGCGGCTTTCTCCCTGTGGGAAATAACCGTTCATGATCGTCACCGGCACGCCATTGGCGTCGGCGAAAGTGCCCCAGATGAAACGCCGTTGGGCGTCTTCTTCATCGGTGGCGAAACCTTTGTGCAGGGCCAGCGGTTCCTGGCGCGAGAGCAGAGCGACGCCGTAATGGCCTTTTTGCCCGTGGAAATACACGTGATAGCCCAGCGCCTGAACCTCGGCCAGCGGGAACTGTTCGTCGTGGACTTTGGTTTCCTGCAACCCGATCACGTCGGGCTGATGTTTTTCGATCAGCGCCGCCAACTGATGGGGACGGGCGCGCAGCCCGTTGATGTTGAAGGAGACGATCTTCATGGTCGGCAGTCCTGGCAAAAAGGGCGATGCTAGCTGACATGTAGGAATCGGGCCAGTGTTGGGGTGAGGGGATTGGACTATGTCTGTCAGCGATGTATTGGCAGCGAGCTTGCTCGCGTAGGCGATTTCATTGCCTACACTCAATCCCGATCCGCAAGGAACTGTGTGCGCCCAAATGAGCTCGTAACAACAAGAGCGCAGCCACCCGAGCTGTGCCGGGGAGAACGACCGTCATGCCCGAAACCTCTACCACCATTGCCGATATACATATGCTCGACAGCGGCTACGCCCGCGAAGCACGCTCCCTGTTGTATCAGGCCTACCGACACGAGCCGACGTTCGCCTATCTGTTCGAAGCCGAACGCCCCGGTTATGAACAGCGGGTTCGCGCGACTGTGCGCGAACTGGTCACGCAGCATTTTCTCCAGGATCTGCCGGCCATCGGCCTGTTGGTCAATGATCGCTTGATCGGCATCGCTCTGATTGCACCGCCGCAACGCCGCCTGGGTATCACTGAAAGTTGGGCCTGGCGTCTGCGCATGGTGCTCAGTACCGGTTTTCGATGCACGCGACGCTACCTTGAATATCACGATGATGTGGCGGCGTGCGTACCGAACGACTCGGTACACGTTCTGCCGTTGCTGGGCGTGCATCCACAATTTCAGGGCAAGCATTTCGGAGAGCAATTGTTACAAGCCGTGCACAACTGGTGCGCCGTGGATGAAAACTCGCAAGGCGTGATCCTCGACACCGGCAACCCTCGCTACCTGGAATTCTACAAGCGTCAGGGTTACGAGGAAATTGGCGAAGTGGCGATAGGGCCGATCCGCGAGCACGTGTTTTTTCACCCCAATCCGCAGGTGTTACATAGCGCAACGGCTTAGCACCGAACTTTCCGCGCAAAGCAGGCTCTATCACGCTCCCGTGTTCATCAATCATGCTCGTGATAGCATCCGCGCCTATGAAGTTTCCAGGAAGAATTACCAGTGGCGTGCTGATGCTGATTTCCAGCTGCACGGCACTGGCGCAAAGTGAATTGGATGTGCGGATCAAACCGTCCAACGATGAACTGAAGGCCAATATAGAGGGCTATATCGGCAGCCTCGGCGATCGTGACGAAGAAGCCTTGCAGCGCTTCAGTCGCGGCGCCGAGGAACAGGCGCGCAAGGCCGCCCAGGCCTTGGGCTACTACCAGCCGCACATTGACAGTAATGTGAAGGGCGGCGAGAAGCCGCGCCTGATACTGACCATCGACCCGGGCGAACCGGTGCATTTGCGCAACGTCACAATACGCATCGATGGTCCTGCGGCCTCCCTCAAAACCTTCCGCGTGCCCAAGAGCGAGGCGCTCAAACCGGGAGCGGTGCTCAATCACGGGCATTACGAAGATGCCAAGCGGCTGATCCAGAACCAGGCTTCGCGCTACGGCTTCTTCAGCGGCCATTTCACCCGTTCAAAATTATCGGTCGATCCACGAGCCGGTGTGGCCGATATCGAGCTGATCTACGACAGCGGCCCGCGCTATGCCTTCGGCAAAGTCGGGTTCAAGGGCGACACGCCGTTCGACGAAGACCTGCTGCAACGCATGGTGCCGTTCAAGGCCGGCGAGCCGTACGACTCGGAAATGATCGCCGAGCTCAATCAGAACCTGCAATCGAGCGGCTACTTCGAAAGTGTGCGTGTGGACGCGGCGCCTGCGGCCTCCAAAGACAATGTCATCCCGGTGGACGTCGAACTGGATACCCGCAAACCCCGGACCATGGGCCTGGGGCTGGGTTATTCCACCGACGTCGGGCCGCGGGTCAAGGCTAACTGGACCCGGCACTGGGTCAATCCGCAAGGGCACAGTTATGGCTGGGAAACAGAAGTCTCGGCGCCACGGCAAAACGTCGGCCTGTTCTATGACATCCCGCTGGATCCGCCGCTGACCGACAAACTGCGGTTTGCCGGTGGCTATCAGAATGAAGAAATCGCCGGTACTGACACCCTCAGCAAGCTGCTGACGATCGGCCCTGAATGGCACAGCAAGTTGCCCAGCGGTTGGCAGCGCGTGGTGTCGCTCAAATGGCAGCGCGAAGAATACAAACTGGGCGACGATTCGGGGCTCAGTACCTTGCTGATGCCGGGTGTGAGCTATTCGTACCTTAAAAGCGACAACCGCATCGACCCGCACAATGGCTACCGCCTGCAGTTCGAATCGAAAGTGGCCAAGGAAGGACTGGGCTCCGATAACAACCTGCTCTACGGCACGGCGCTAGTCAAAGGGTTGACCACAGTGTTCGATAAACACCGATTCCTCGGGCGCGTCCAGATCGGCGGCAGCGCCACCAATGGCTACAAGTCCATACCACCTTCACTGCGCTTTTTCGCCGGTGGTGATCAGAGCGTGCGTGGTTACGACTATCAAAGCCTGTCGCCGGAAAACAATGAAGGCGACCGCATTGGTGGCCGTTACATGGTTGCCGCCAGTGCGGAATATCAATACTCCGTCGCCGAAAAGTGGCGGGTCGCGACGTTCGTCGACCAAGGCAACTCCTTTAATACGCTTGAATTGCCGAACCTCAAGACCGGGGTCGGTATCGGCGTGCGCTGGGTGTCACCGGTGGGGCCGATTCGCCTCGACCTGGCCCATGCACTGGACGACGATGGCGGTATTCGATTGCACTTTTCCATGGGGCCTGAGCTGTGAATCGTGGCTTGAAAGTAACGCTGTTGGCGATTCTTGCGCTGCTGACGCTGGTCATTTTGACCCTGGCCACAGTGCTGGGCACGGCGACGGGCAGCCGCTGGGCGTTGGGTTTCGTGCCGGGTTTGAGCCTGGACAACTTTCAGGGACGATTGGGCGGACAGTGGAGCGCCGACCGCGTGCTGTGGCAGCAGGACAGCAGCCGGGTTGAACTGAACAAGGTCATTTTCGCCTGGTCACCGCTGTGCCTGACACGCATGACGCTGTGCATCGAGCAGCTGAAGGTCGATCAGGTCAGCCTGCAATTTCCACCGAGTGCCGCAGACGACAGTAGCGGGCCGATCACGCTGCCGGATCTGAATTTGCCGGTATCGCTCGAACTGGGAGACATCCAGGTCGCCAGCCTGTTGTTCAATGGCACCGAGCAGCTCAAGGGCTTGCAACTGGCGGCGCATTGGACGGTCAACGGCTTGCAGATCGACTCAGTGAAATTGCAGCGCGATGAACTGAGCCTGAACCTGTCCGGTCTGTTGCAACCGACGGGCCACTGGCCGCTCAAAGCTGAAGGCAAACTGACCCTGCCTGCACCGGGCACCGAACCGTGGGCACTGTCACTCAAGGTTGATGGCGACTTGCTGAAAACCCTGAAGCTGAAAGCCGACAGCAGCGGTTACCTCAATGGGCAACTGACGGGTGAGCTGCAACCGCTGGTTGAAAACCTGCCGGCCAAGGTACGCATCACCGCTGATGGCTTCAAGCCCAGCGTCGACCTGCCCGACACCCTGCAACTCAATCAGCTGGAGCTGACCGGTGCCGGCGACCTGAAAAAAGGTTACGCGCTGCAAGGCAAGGCGAGTTTGCCCGCCGAGGAAGGCCCGGTCGCGCTGGTGCTGCAAGGCAAGGTCGACGCCAACGGCGCACAAATCGCCGCGCTGGACCTGACCGCCAACGACAAGCAAAGCCTCAAGCTCACGGGGCAACTGGACTGGAGCAAAGGCCTGAGCGCCGAAGCGAAGATCGACTGGCTGGACTTCCCGTGGCACCGGTTGTATCCGCTGATCGATGAACCGGAAGTGGCGTTGCGCCGCTTTAACGGTGAAGTCTCCTACACCGACGGCAAGTACCTTGGTCATTTTGACGCGGTGGCGGATGGCCCGGCGGGTGCCTTCACCCTGGCGAGCCCGTTTGCCGGAGACCTGACCAAGGTCTACCTGCAACAGATTCAACTCCAGGCCGGACAGGGCAAAGCCGAAGGCCACCTGAACCTGCAATTCGCCGATGGCATTGCCTGGGACGCCGCGCTGGACCTGTCGGCCATCAACCCGGCGTACTGGGTCGCGGAGCTTCCGGGCACGCTGGCGGGGCCGTTGCGCAGTAAAGGCGAGATGAAAAACGAGAAGCTCAGCCTTAACGCCGACCTGGACCTGAAGGGCAAATTGCGCGGCCAACCGGCAGTGATCGAGGCCAAGGCGGACGGGGCCGGTGAGCAATGGAACCTCAATGCACTGCAAATTCGCCTCGGTGACAACAGCATCACCGGCAAGGGCAGCCTGCAACAGAAACTCGCCGGACAGATCGACATCAAGCTGACGCGTTTGGCGCAACTCTGGCCCGAGCTTCGCGGCCAAATCAATGGCCGCGTAGATCTCGCCGGGAGCCTCAAGGCACCGCAAGGCAAGCTCGGGCTGCAGGGCACTCAATTGGTTTTTCAGGACAATCGCCTGCAAAGCCTGAACCTCGACGCCACCCTCGACAGTGCGCAACGGGCGAAAATCGACCTCAAGGGCAGCGGCATCCAGGCTGGGGACACTTCACTGGGGACGTTGACCGCCAGCGGTCAGGGCGACATCAAGAACCAGAAACTCGCCCTCGACCTGCAAGGGCCGAAGCTGAAGCTGGCCTTGGGACTCGACGGCGCGCTGGACAAAGGCAACTGGCGCGGACGCCTGGCCAGCGGTGATATTCAGGCCGGCGGGCAGGACTGGAAACTGCAAGGCCCGGCGAAACTCGAACGTCTGGCGGACGGTAAAATCAACTTTGGCGCCCATTGCTGGGCATCCGGCCAGGCCAGCCTGTGCGGTGAAGACTCGCGCCTGATGCCGGAGCCGAAGCTGCGTTATCACCTCAAGCAATTTCCTATCGAAAGCCTCGCGCAATGGCTGCCCAAGGATTTCACCTGGCAGGGTCGGCTCAATGCCGACCTGCAACTGGACCTGCCGGCCGGTGGCCCGAATGGCCTGATCAGCGTCGACGCCAGTGGCGGTACGTTGCGCATCAAGGAAAAAGACCAGTGGATCGATTTCCCGTACCAGACCCTGAAGCTCACCAGCAAGCTCACGCCTAAACGCATCGACACCGACCTCAATTTCGCCGGTGCCAAGCTCGGCGAACTGATGGTCCAGGCGCAGATCAATCCGTTGCCCAAGAACAAACCGGTGTCGGGCTCATTCCGCTTGAATGGGCTGGACCTGTCGGTGGCGCGGCCGTTTGTACCCATGGTCGAGAAACTGACGGGCCGTTTGAATGGCAGCGGTACGATCTCCGGTGGTCTGTTGGCGCCGCAGGTCAATGGCAGCCTGCAACTCAGCGACGGCGAAGTGTCCGGCCCCGAGTTGCCGATGGAGCTCAAAAACCTCAACCTGCAAGCGCTCATTGCCGGCGAAAACGTGCAACTGAACGGCGGTTGGAAAAGCGGTAAGAGCGGGCAGGGGACCTTGAACGGCAACATCGCCTGGGGGCAGGCGCTGGTGGTGGACCTGGCGCTCAAGGGCTCGCAGTTGCCGGTGACGGTGGAACCTTACGCCAAGCTGGAGGTGGCACCGGACCTGAAAGTTTCGATGAAGGGTGACGAGTTGGCCATCGCCGGCAAAGTGATGGTACCCAAGGGCGACATCACCATTCGCGAGTTGCCGCCTTCGACGGTCAAAGTCTCCGATGACACGGTGATCGTCGGTCAGCAGACCGAAGAGGGCAAGCCGCCGCTGGCGATGAAAATGGACATTGAAGTGGTGGTCGGCGAAGAGAAGCTGAGCTTCGCCGGGTTCGGCCTGACCGCCAATGTCCAAGGGCATGTCCACATCGGCGACAACATGGACACCCGTGGCGAACTGTGGCTCAACGACGGTCGTTATCGCGCCTACGGGCAGCGGCTTTCGGTACGTCGGGCGCGGCTGCTGTTCGCCGGGCCGATTGATCAGCCGTACCTGGACATCGAAGCGATACGCCAGACCGACGACGTGATCGCCGGCATTCGCCTGAGCGGCAGTGCCGAGCAACCGACCACGCAGATTTTCTCCGAACCGGCCATGAGCCAGGAGCAGGCGTTGTCCTACCTGGTGCTCGGCCGTCCGTTGAGCACTAACGGTGAAGACAACAACATGCTGGCGCAGGCGGCACTCGGGTTGGGCTTGATGGGCAGTGCCGGGGTGACCGGAGGACTAGCCAAGAATCTGGGGATCGAGGACTTTCAGCTCGATACCGAGGGGAGCGGCAATACCACCAGCGTGGTGGCCAGCGGCAACATTTCCGAGAAGCTCAGCCTGCGTTATGGCGTCGGGGTGTTTGAACCCGCCAACACCATTGCTCTGCGTTACAAACTGAGCAAAAAGGTTTATCTCGAAGCTGCCAGTGGCATTGCCAGCTCGCTGGACATTTTCTACAAGCGGGACTTCTAGCCGCCTTCACATCAAAATCGCAGCCTTCGGCAGCTCCTACGGGGTACACAAAACCCCGTAGGAGCTGCCGAAGACTGCGACTTTTTGCATTTCCTACTCCATTGGTCAACTATTTACCAAGCAGGCTAACTATTGCGTTGACATTAGCTGCCTAGGCAGTAACATCTGCTCATACATTCACTGCCTAGGCAGTTATTAGGTGAGCAAATGAATCACTTCTCTCCCGACGACTTCAAGAACTGCCATTTGGGCATGTTGCTCGGCCGAGCTGCCCTGTTGAAAGACCGGATCCTCGACAGTCACATGGAACCCCACGGCATCACCGCCGCGCAGTTCAAGGTGTTGATCATCATCGCCCAGTACGGCGTCGACTCACCGGGCGACCTGTGCCGTCATCTGTCCCTGGACAGCGGCTCGATGACCCGCATGCTCGATCGTCTGGAGCAGAAAAATTTCCTTGTCCGTCAACGCTCCGAGGCGGACCGCCGTCAGGTTCAGCTTGTCCTCACGAAGGAAGGGCTGAAGCTGGCCGACCGTCTGCCGCACATCGGCGCCGAAGCCATGAATCAACTGGCCGTCGCCATCACAGCCGAAGAACTGGAAGCGCTGGAGTCGATTCTGAAAAAAATTCTGGTAGCCGCCGGTGACTCGCTCACCCTGCAGCGGGTAGGCAACAAATGAGTAGTAAAACCTTGCGTACCGGACTGAGCCAGGTGTTGTTGGCCATGAGCCTGGCCGGTTGCGCCAGTTACAGTGGTCTGAAAACCGAAGGGGTGAGGCTCGACGCGAAAAATCTCCAGGCCGGGCAATCCCTCAGCGGCGTGACCTTGTCGCCCGCCGCATGGCCGAGAAGCGACTGGTGGAAAAGCCTGGGTGATCCGCAACTTGACGGCCTGATCCGCGAGGCCCTGCGCGACAGCCCTGATATGCAGATCGCCGAGGCCCGCGCCCATCAAGCCAGTGCCGCCGCGTATGCCGCCGATGCCGCACGGATGCCGACCCTGGATGCCAGCGCCGGTGTCAGCCGTTCGCGGTTCGCCAAGGATCAGGATCCACGAGGCCAGGGCGATGCCTATGCCACCGTGCGCAACATCTCCGCCGGCTTCAACTACACCTTCGACCTGTGGGGTGGTCAGCGTGACGCGTGGGAGGCTGCGTTGGGCGAGGCGCGCGCCGCCGAAGTCGACCAACAGGCCGCGCAATTGACCCTGGCAGCCGATGTCGCCCGTGCCTACAGCGATCTGGGCCAGGCACACATTGTTTATGACTTGTCCAACGAAGACCTCAAACGCACCCGGCAAATGCTCGATTTGAGCCAGCGCCGCCTGCGCGCCGGGATCGACAGCCAATACCAATATCAACAAACCGAAAGTCTGGAAGCCACTTCTCAGGCCAATCTGATCGACGCCGAAAAACGCCTCAACAGCGCGAAGATCGCCTTGGCTGTGCTGCTCGGCAAAGGCCCGGATCGCGGTAATGAAATAGCCCGTCCAAACATTCTTCAGCCAGGTGCGGTAGCGCTACCTTCAGTGCTCCCGGCCGAGTTGCTCGGTCGCCGTCCGGACCTGGTGGCAGCACGTTGGCGAGTCGAGGCGGCGAGCAAAAGCATCGACGCCGGGAAAACGCAGTTCTATCCCAACCTGAACCTCAGCGCCGCCGCCGGTGCCGAATCGTTATTGGGCGATGCAATGTTCGGTTCGGCGAGTCGCTTTTTTAATGTCGCGCCGACGATTTCCGTGCCGATTTTCGATGGCGGACGCTTGCGCGCCGACCTCGATTCCCGGGATGCCGATTATGACCTCGCGGTCGCGCAGTACAACAAAAGCCTGGTGAGAGCGCTGGGCGATGTCAGCGACAGCATCAATCAGTTGCGTGATATCGGTCGGCAAATCGCGGCCCAGCAGCACGCCACCAACATCGCCCAGGACTCCTACAACACCGTGGTCCAGCGCTACGGTTCCGGCGTCGGCAATTATCTGGACGTGCTCAGCATCGAACAGCAATTGCTCCAGGCCCAGCGTCAGCTGGCGAGCCTGAATGCCGAGCAGATCGATCTGTCGATTCAACTGATGCAGGCCTTGGGCGGCGGCTTTACGCCCGACACCATTGCCTCTGCCAACACTTCGCCAGCCTCGCTGAGCCACTAATTCAAGGTATTTTTCATGGACATCGCCGATACAACTCAACCCCCGGAAAACACCCCGACCAATCCCGACTCGGGCAAGCGCAAGCTCATGTTGCTGGCGCTTGCCGTGGTTGTCGCGCTAGGCGGCGCGGGCGTCTGGGCTTATCACGAATTTTACGGGCGCTGGAGCGAAAGTACCGACGACGCCTATGTGAACGGCAATGTCGTAGAGATCACCCCGCTGGTCACCGGTACCGTGGTGAGCATCGGCGCTGACGATGGCGACCTGGTGCATGAAGGCCAGGTGCTTGTGAATTTCGACCCGAACGACGCTGAAGTCGGTTTGCAAAGTGCCCAGGCCAATCTGGCCCGCACGGTGCGTCAGGTTCGCGGTTTGTACAGCGATGTCGACGGCATGAAAGCCCAGGTCAACGCGCAGAAAGCCGAAGTGCAGAAGGCGCAGGACAACTTCAGTCGCCGGAAGAACCTGGCGGCTGGCGGGGCGATTTCCCAGGAAGAGCTGTCCCACGCCCGCGATGACCTGGCCTCGGCGCAAAACGCACTGACCAATGCCCAGCAGAAGCTCAAGACCAGCAGCGCTTTGGTCGACGATACCGTGGTGTCCTCGCACCCTGACGTGATGGCCGCCGCGGCGCAATTGCGTCAGGCCTACCTGAACAATGCCCGCAGCACCTTGATCGCACCGGTCACCGGTTACGTGGCCAAACGCAAGGTGCAGCTCGGTCAGCGCGTGCAGCCGGGGACGGCGCTGATGGCGGTGATTCCGCTGGATCAGCTATGGATCGACGCCAACTTCAAGGAAACTCAGCTGCGCGACATGCGCATCGGCCAGCCCGTGGACATCGAAACCGATCTGTACGGCAGCGAAGTGACATTCAGCGGCACCATCGACAGCCTCGGCGCCGGGACCGGCAGTGCGTTCGCCTTGCTGCCGGCGCAGAACGCTACCGGGAACTGGATCAAGATCGTCCAGCGTGTACCGGTGCGAATTCATGTGAATGCCGAGGAACTGGCCAAACATCCATTGCGTGTCGGTCTGTCGACCACGGTTGACGTGAACCTTCGCGATCAGAGCGGCCCGGTGCTGGCACAACAGCCGCCGCAAAAGGCGTCATTCAGTACCAGCATCTATGACCGTCAGTTGGTCGAGGCCGACGCAATGATCGCGCAACTGATCCACGACAACAGCGCCGCCGTCAGCAAGACCGCGCAACGCTGATTCGCCAATCCGCCATCAACCCGACCTCTGTAGGAGCGAGCCTGCTCGCGATATCGGACTGACATTCAACATCAAAGTCGACTGAACCGACGCAATCGTCGGAACGCCGCCCGGAGCAGGCTCGCTCCCACAGGATCAGCTGCACCGGCAATCGGGGCAGCGCCAGACCTGTTTCAAAGGATTCGCGATGAGCAATAACGCCTCTTTCACGCCGCCCAGCCTGGTGCTCGCCACCATTGGCCTGTCGCTGGCCACTTTCATGCAAGTGCTCGACACCACCATCGCCAACGTGGCTTTGCCGACGATTTCCGGCAACCTGGGCGTGAGTTCGGAGCAGGGCACCTGGGTCATTACTTCGTTCGCGGTGAGCAACGCCATCGCACTGCCGCTGACCGGTTGGCTGAGCCGGCGTTTCGGCGAGGTGAAGCTGTTTCTGTGGGCCACGGTGCTGTTTGTACTGGCCTCGTTCCTGTGTGGTATTTCCACTTCGATGCCGGAGCTGATCGGCTTTCGCGTGCTGCAGGGCCTGGTCGCCGGGCCGATGTATCCAATGACCCAAACCTTGCTGATTGCCGTGTATCCGCCGGCAAGGCGTGGCATGGCCCTGGCGTTGCTGGCGATGGTCACGGTGGTGGCGCCGATTGCCGGTCCGATTCTCGGGGGCTGGATCACCGACAGTTACAGCTGGCCATGGATTTTCTTCATCAACGTGCCGATCGGCGTTTTCGCGGTCCTGGTCGTGCGCTCGCAGCTCAAGGCGCGGCCGGTGGAGACCCGTTATCAGCCGATGGACTACGTCGGTTTGATCGCGCTGATCATCGGCGTCGGGGCGTTGCAGGTGATCCTCGACAAGGGTAACGACCTGGACTGGTTCGAATCGAACTTCATCCTCATCGGCGCGGCCATTTCGGTGATCGCCCTGGCGGTGTTCGTGATCTGGGAAATGACCGACCGCCATCCGGTGGTCAATTTGCGGTTGTTTGCCTATCGCAACTTTCGCATCGGCACGCTGGTGTTGGTCCTGGGTTACGCGGGGTTCTTCGGTATCAACCTGATTCTGCCGCAGTGGTTGCAAACACAGATGGGTTACACCGCGACCTGGGCCGGACTGGCCGTAGCGCCGATCGGGATTCTGCCGGTACTGCTTTCCCCATTCGTCGGCAAGTATGCGCACAAGTTCGACCTGCGCCTGCTGGCCGGGGTGGCGTTTCTGGCGATTGGCCTGAGCTGCTTCATGCGTGCCGAGTTCACCAATGAAGTGGACTACCAGCACATCGCCCTGGTGCAGTTGTTCATGGGCATTGGTGTGGCGTTGTTCTTCATGCCAACCCTGAGCATCCTGATGTCCGACTTGCCGCCGCACCAGATCGCGGATGGCGCCGGCCTGGCGACTTTCCTGCGAACTTTGGGCGGCAGCTTCGCGGCGTCGTTGACCACGTGGATCTGGATTCGTCGGGCCGACCAGCATCATGCTTACATGAGTGAAAGCATCAGCACCTATGAGCCGGCGACCCGCGAAGCCCTTAATTTACTGGGTGGGGCCGGCAATCAGGCCTATGCGCAACTCGACCATGTGCTGACCAGCCAGGCGTACATGCTCTCCACCGTGGATTACTTCACGTTACTCGGGTGGGGCTTCATGGGCTTGATTCTGATTGTGTGGCTGGCCAAGCCGCCGTTTACCGCCAAGGCCGGGCCTGCGGCTTCCGCGGCACATTGAGCCGAACGCGATCAGGCGATTGCGATGTGTCAGATGCCATTGATGCAGCTGACACAGCGCAATCGCCAGCAAGCCGGCTCCTACAGGGGGGGCGTTTGGCTTTAGTGGCTTTAGTTTGTCGGTGCGGTGAGTTGCGGCGGTGGAGTGAAATCAAACGGCGCCAACGCAAATCCGCTCTCATCCACCTGCAACGCCCAACCTTGCTTGTCCCAATCTCCCAGCACAATGCGCCGTGCCGCCTCTTCGCCCAGTTGCAACTTGTGAATGGCGGGGCGGTGGGTGTGGCCGTGGATCAGGGTTTTCACGCCGTATTGCTGCATGATCCGCGGAATCTCTTCGGGCGTGACATCGACGATGTCATTGGCCTTCATCCGTACTTGTGCACGGCTTTCACTGCGCAGCTTGCGGCCCAGTTTATGGCGGGTGCTCAAAGGCAAGTGCCGCAGGATGAACAGCGTGATCGGGTTACGCAGGTAACGCCGTAGCTTCATATAGCCGATGTCGCGGGTGCAAAGGCTGTCACCGTGCATCAACAGCACAGGTTCGCCGTTGAACTGCACGACACTCGGGTCCTTCAGCAGGGTGCAGCCGGCCGCTTTGCAGAATGCCTTGCCGAGCATGAAGTCACGATTGCCGTGCATCAGAAAAATGGCCGTACCGCTGTCGCTCAAATCGCGCAGGGCCAGGCAGATGGAACGCTGGAAAGGGGTCATGGCGTCGTCGCCAATCCACGCCTCGAAAAAGTCGCCCAGAATGTACAGCGCACTCGCCGAGCGGGCGCGTCCGGCGAGCAAATCCAGAAACGCCCGGGTTATGTCCGGGCGCTCCTCTTCCAGATGTAAATCTGAAATCAGCAATATCACTCAATGATCTCGGCTTTCTCGATGATCACGTCGTCTGCTGGTACGTCCTGGTGGCCGGACTTGGAGGTGGTGGCCACGCCTTTGATCTTGTCGACAACGTCCTGGCCTGCAGTCACTTTGCCGAATACCGCGTAGCCCCAGCCCTGCACGTTCTTGCCGCTGTGGTTGAGGAAGCTGTTGTCGGCCACGTTGATGAAGAACTGCGCGGAAGCCGAGTGCGGCTCCATGGTGCGGGCCATCGCAACGGTGTACTTGTCGTTGGAAAGACCGTTGTCAGCTTCGTTCTGGATGCTTGGGCGCTTGTCTTTCTTTTCTTTCATGCCTGGCTCGAAGCCGCCGCCCTGGACCATGAAGTTACCGATGACACGGTGGAAAACGGTGTTTTCGTAGTGACCGGCTTTAACGTACTCGACGAAGTTGGCCACGGTGATCGGGGCTTTGTCGGCGTTCAGTTCGAGGACGATGTCGCCGAAGTTGGTAGTCAGTTTGACTTGGGTCATGATCAGCACTCTTTTAAGGAGAAGCATACTTAAGGAATTCGTGGTGTTGGAACCTCACGTCCCGCCACCGGTTCAGCCTGTCTCGGCCAAGGTGCGCAGTTTAGCGTGACAGGCGCGAATTTCGAGGCTGTTTTTTCATTTACAGCCTATTAAATGCGACGGTTTACAGAGCGCGCTCTGTCAGGTACTTGACGGCATCGGCTATGATAGCGGCTTTGTTTTGTCCGGCCTTCATTACGGCCACGCACTTGTACGTTCAAGGATCCTATGAGCAAGCCCACTGTCGACCCTACCTCGAATGCCAAGACCGGCCCTGCCGTGCCGGTCAACTTCCTGCGGCCGATCATCCAGGCAGACCTGGACTCGGGCAAGCACACGCAGATCGTCACCCGTTTCCCGCCTGAACCCAACGGCTACCTGCACATCGGCCACGCCAAGTCGATCTGCGTGAACTTCGGCCTGGCCCAGGAGTTCGGCGGCGTCACGCACCTGCGTTTCGACGACACCAACCCGGCCAAGGAAGACCAGGAATACATCGACGCGATCGAAAGCGACGTCAAATGGCTGGGCTTCGAATGGTCCGGCGAAGTGCGCTACGCCTCGCAGTATTTCGACCAGTTGCACGACTGGGCGGTTGAGCTGATCAAGTCCGGCAATGCCTACGTCGACGACCTGACCCCGGAACAAGCCAAGGAGTACCGTGGCAGCCTGACCGAGCCAGGCAAGAACAGCCCGTTCCGCGACCGCAGCGTCGAAGAGAACCTGGACCTGTTCGCCCGCATGAAGGCCGGCGAGTTCAAGGACGGCGCACGCGTACTGCGGGCCAAGATCGACATGGCTTCGCCGAACATGAACCTGCGCGACCCGATCATGTATCGCATTCGCCATGCTCATCACCACCAGACCGGCGACAAGTGGTGCATCTACCCGAACTACGACTTCACCCACGGTCAGTCGGACGCCATCGAAGGGATCACCCATTCGATCTGCACCCTGGAGTTCGAAAGCCACCGCCCGCTGTACGAGTGGTTCCTCGAGCACTTGCCAGTGCCGGCCAATCCGCGCCAGTACGAGTTCAGCCGCCTGAACCTGAACTACACCATCACCAGCAAGCGCAAGCTCAAGCAGCTGGTCGATGAGAAGCACGTGCATGGTTGGGACGACCCGCGCATGTCCACACTGTCGGGCTTCCGTCGCCGTGGCTACACGCCGAAATCGATCCGCAATTTCTGCGAAATGATCGGCACCAACCGTTCCGACGGCGTGGTCGACTTCGGCATGCTCGAATTCAGCATCCGTGACGACCTCGACCACAGCGCCCCGCGCGCCATGTGCGTGCTGCGTCCGCTGAAAGTCGTGATCACCAACTACCCGCAAGGCCAGGTCGAGAACCTCGAACTGCCGTGCCACCCGAAAGAAGACATGGGCGTGCGCGTCCTGCCGTTCGCCCGGGAAATCTACATCGACCGTGAAGACTTCATGGAAGAGCCGCCGAAGGGCTACAAGCGCCTGGAGCCGGCCGGTGAAGTGCGTCTGCGTGGCAGCTACGTGATCCGTGCCGACGAAGCGATCAAAGACGCCGATGGCAACATCGTCGAACTGCGCTGTTCGTACGATCCGGACACCCTGGGCAAGAACCCTGAAGGCCGCAAGGTCAAAGGCGTGGTGCACTGGGTGCCGGCTGCGGCCAGCGTCGAGTGCGAAGTGCGTCTGTACGACCGTCTGTTCCGTTCGGCCAACCCAGAGAAAGCCGAAGACAGCGCCAGTTTCCTGGACAACATCAACCCTGATTCACTGCAGGTACTCACCGGTTGTCGTGCCGAGCCTTCGCTGGGCAATGCACAGCCGGAAGACCGTTTCCAGTTCGAGCGCGAAGGTTACTTCGTCGCGGATATCAAGGACTCGAAACCAGGTCAGCCGGTATTCAACCGTACCGTGACCCTGCGTGATTCGTGGGGCCAGTGATTCAAGGAAGTTAACGTGCTAACCATTTACAACACGCTCACCAAGAGCAAAGAAGTTTTCAAGCCTTTGGATGGCAACAACGTGCGCATGTATGTCTGCGGGATGACCGTGTACGACTACTGCCACCTGGGCCACGGCCGCAGCATGGTTGCGTTTGACCTGGTGACACGCTGGTTGCGCTTCAGCGGTTACGACCTGACTTATGTGCGCAACATCACCGACATTGACGACAAGATCATCAACCGGGCCAACGAGAACGGCGAATCGTTCGAAGCGTTGACCGAGCGCATGATCGCGGCGATGCACGAAGACGAAGCGCGCCTGAACATCAAGAAGCCGGACATGGAACCGCGTGCCACGGATCACATCCCTGGCATGCACGCGATGATCCAGACCTTGATCGACAAGGGTTACGCCTACGCCCCGGGCAATGGCGACGTGTACTACCGCGTCGGCAAGTTCATGGGCTACGGCAAACTGTCGCGCAAGAAGATCGAAGACCTGCGCATCGGTGCGCGCATCGAAGTCGACGAGTCCAAGCAGGATCCGCTGGACTTCGTGCTGTGGAAAGCCGCCAAGCCGGGCGAGCCGAGCTGGGAATCGCCGTGGGGCGCCGGGCGTCCAGGCTGGCACATCGAATGCTCGGTGATGTCGACCTGCTGCCTCGGTGAGACTTTCGACATTCATGGCGGCGGCAGCGATCTTGAGTTCCCGCACCACGAAAACGAAATCGCCCAGAGCGAAGCGGCCACCGGCAAGACCTACGCCAACGCGTGGATGCATTGCGGCATGATTCGCATCAATGGCGAGAAGATGTCCAAGTCCTTGAACAACTTCTTCACCATTCGCGACGTGCTCGACAAGTACCACCCGGAGGTCGTGCGTTACCTGCTGGTGTCGAGCCACTACCGCAGCGCCATCAACTACTCGGAAGACAACCTCAAGGACGCCAAGGGCGCTCTGGAGCGTTTCTACCATGCGTTGAAAGGCTTGCCTACAGTCGCGCCTGCTGGTGGCGAAGCGTTCGTCGAGCGTTTCACTACAGTGATGAACGACGACTTCGGTACGCCGGAAGCCTGCGCGGTGCTGTTCGAGATGGTCCGTGAGATCAACCGTCTGCGCGAGAGCGATCTCAATGCCGCGGCCGGTCTGGCAGCCCGTTTGAAAGAACTGGCCAGCGTGCTGGGTGTGTTGCAGCGTGAAGCCGATGATTTCCTGCAAGCCGGTGCCGAAGGGCGCGTCGATGCAGCCGAAGTTGAGGCATTGATCGCTGCGCGTCTGGCGGCACGTGCCGGTAAAGACTGGGCCGAATCCGACCGCATCCGCGACCAGCTCACCGCCATGGACGTGGTGCTGGAAGACGGCAAGGGCGGCACGACCTGGCGTCTGGCTGACTGATTGCTGTAGTCGTTACAAACAAAACCCGCCTCGTGCGGGTTTTTGTTTTTAGGGGCTGCTCGCTAATTCTGCTCTGACAGGGCGGGCCCCATCGCTGGCAAGCCAGCTCCTACAAGGTCGCGCCGTTCGCCAAATTTACGTACACCTCTGGCACTGTAGGAGCTGGCTTGCCAGCGATAGGGCCCGTCCGGGCAACCCATCATTCCGTCTGACGCAATCGCTTGTAAAGGGTGTTACGGCTCACCCCAAGCCGCCTGGCCAAGTACGAAATATTCCCCCCAGCCGCCTGCAACTGCCGATTCAAATCCTCGACGTCATTCAAGTCCACGGCAATCGGTTCCGCCGTCTCCACCGGCTCCATCTCCAGATCAACAAAGAAATCATCCGGCAAATGCTCCGGCCGGACAGGCTGCTCTTCGGCCATGGCCAGTGCCACCTGCATCACGCTGCTGACCTGGCGCAAATTGCCCGGCCACGGGTGACGGCTGAACAGTTCCAGCACCTCGCGGCTCAGACCGGCCCACTGGCTCGGTTCGCGGTGCTGTTCCCACAGGCGCTTGAACAGCGCCTCTTTATCACTGCGTTCCCTCAAGGGCGGCAGCTCCAGGGTCAGTCCGCCAATGCGGTAGTACAAATCCTCGCGGAAGCGCCCCAACTGCACCTGTTCGCGTAACGAACGGTTTGTCGCAGAGATGATGCGGATGTCCACTGGGAACAGCTCACTACTGCCCACCGGTTGCACGCAACGCTCCTGCAATACCCGCAGCAAACGTGCCTGGGTTGGCAGCGGCATATCGCCGATTTCGTCGAGAAACAGTGTGCCTTTGTCAGCCTTTCGGATCAGGCCGATGCTGCCTTTCTGATTTGCACCGGTGAACGCGCCTTTCTCGTAGCCGAACAGTTCTGATTCAACCAGTTCAGCGGGGATCGCCGCACAGTTCACTGCAATGAACGCCTGTTTGCTCCGAGAGCTGGCCTGATGCAAGGCCTTGACGAAAACTTCCTTGCCGACGCCGGTCTCGCCGTGGATCAGCAACGGAATGTCTTTTTCCAGCAAGCGTTCGGCCTGGCGCACGGCTTTTTCCACGCGACTGTCGCCGTAATGCAGAGTGTTGAGGCTGATCGGTGCCGGGTTTGCCACCGCAGGTTCGGTGAAGACTCTTGGTTGAATCGGCACCTGCTTTGGTCTTTTCAACAGGCACTGGAAGCGATTGCGTCCGCAAGCCTGAAGCGAGAAGGGCAGGCCTTCGGGTTGATTCAACAGCTCCAGCAGTGAAACCTTGAACAGGCTTTCGACGCTGACCCGAGACAACCGAACGCCGAGCAAATTATCGGCGCGGCGATTGGCGGACAACACCTGTCCACTGTCATCGATAATCAACAACCCGGCCCACTGGCTGTCGAGGTTGTTCAGCCCGGTGTTGAACGTCAACTGAAAATGCTGGCCGTGGAACAGGTTGAGGATCAGCCGGTTTTCCACGGTCTGGCTCATCATCTTGACCATGCCCAAGGTATGAGAGGGTGGCAGATAGCTGTCGCTGGACACATCCAGCACGGCGATGACCTTGCGCTCGGCATCGAAAATCGGCGCGGCGGAACCGGTCATGAAACGGTTGGCCTTGAGGAAGTGTTCGTCATGCTCGATGTGCACCGCTTGTTCGCAGGCCAGCGCGGTGCCGATGGCATTGGTGCCGCTGCACCGTTCCATCCAGCTGGCACCGGCGCTGAATCCTCGGGTCAGTTTCGGTTCGATAAAGCGCTGGGTGCCCCAGGACGTCAGCACCTGGCCTTGATTGTCGGCGAGCATG
The DNA here is from genome assembly GCF_001269805.1 of Pseudomonas sp. P1.8. Classification (NCBI taxonomy): domain Bacteria; kingdom Pseudomonadati; phylum Pseudomonadota; class Gammaproteobacteria; order Pseudomonadales; family Pseudomonadaceae; genus Pseudomonas; species Pseudomonas sp. P1.8. Next base: position 67,975 of record NZ_LHVM01000017.1, on the reverse strand, counting down.
ATCAGGCAGTTGGAGTTGCTGAGAATGTTCTCGTAGTACGGCAGCACTTCCTGATGGGTGGTCTGCACCAGCGAATGCTGGCTCTCCAGCAATTGTGCAATGTCCGAGGCCGGTAGCTGATCGAATGCCGGTGGGGTTTGATGACTGAGGCCGAACGCGCGGCAGCGTGACCAGGAGTCCTGGATGATGACGTCGTGGGACAACGGCGAAGCGGGGGCGGCCATGGCAGTCGATCTCTGGGCAAGCTTTTATTGTTGTTATGGGTTTTGCACATCACGTTGAATCTCACACGTGACGGTTCCGACGCGCCACGCCTTTGTAGGAGCCGGCTCCTACAGGTGGCCGTGAACAGTCCATAGAGTGTTGTTCACTATTGTTCACTGTCAATGGATCAACTGTTCAATTGTTCATTTCCAGTTGTTCATTTGTGTTCAGCAACGAACGCAGGCTTCCCTCGATTTCAAGGATTTCCAAACTGAATCAATAGCTTGAGATTTTTGGCACAAATGTCGCTTTAGTGCTCTGGTCGCTTGACTCAAAAAAATAAAAAGGCCGAGCCATGTCACTCACCCTGGAGCACGTCAGCCGCACCGTCGAGGGCCAGACCTGGATCGACGATGCCAACCTGAGTTTCGAACCCGGTTCCTTCAATGTTTTGCTCGGCCGCACGCTGTCCGGCAAAACCAGTCTCATGCGCCTGATGGCCGGTCTGGACAAGCCCGACAGCGGCCGCATCCTGATGAATGGCGTCGATGTCACCCAACGGCCCGTGCGGTTGCGCAATGTATCGATGGTGTATCAGCAGTTCATCAACTACCCGACCATGACGGTGTTCGAGAACATCGCCTCGCCATTGCGGCAGGCCGGGATTTCCAACGAACAGATCCTGAGTAAAGTGCTGGAAACCGCGAAAATGCTGCGCATCGAGAAGTTTCTCCAGCGCCATCCTCTCGAACTTTCCGGTGGTCAACAGCAACGCACGGCCATGGCTCGGGCACTGGTCAAGGATGCCGAGCTGATCCTGTTCGATGAACCGCTGGTCAACCTCGACTATAAATTGCGCGAAGAACTGCGCCAGGAAATGCGTGAGCTGTTCAAGGCGCGCCACACCATTGCCATTTACGCCACCACCGAACCCAACGAAGCCCTGGCCCTGGGCGGCACCACGACCATTCTTCATGAAGGTCGTGTGATCCAGAGCGGGCAGTCGTCCGAGGTCTATCACCAGCCACAGACAGTGCTGGCGGCCGAGTTGTTTTCCGAGCCGCCGATCAACCTGATGCCGGGTCGCATTGCCGGCAACGAAGTGAGTTTCGCCAACTTCGTGCACTTTCCGCTGAACGTCGATCTGCGCCCGGTGGGCGAGGGCGAGTTCCGTTTCGGCGTGCGGCCCAGCCATATCTCGCTGGTGCCGAGCAATGACGACGATCTCGAACTGGCGGTGACGGTTGAAGTCGCGGAGATCAGCGGCTCGGAAACCTTTCTGCACGTGCGCAACGAGCATTTCCTGCTGGTGCTGCACCTGCCCGGCGTTCATGAATACGACGTCGATGCGCCGATCCGCATCTACATCCCCACCCACAAACTGTTTGTGTTCGATGCGCAGGGACGGCTGGTCCAGGCGCCCGGCCGGCGTATCGCGAGGGTTGCCTGATGGCCGAAATCCGTTTGCAGAACCTCGCACACAGTTACAGTAAATCCCCGGCGGGACCGGAGGATTACGCAATCCGCGAGATGGACCACATCTGGGAGCAGGGCGGCGCCTATGCATTGCTCGGCCCTTCTGGCTGTGGCAAATCGACCTTGCTCAACATCATTTCCGGTCTGCTCAGTCCATCCCAGGGTCATGTACTGTTCGATGGCAAAGCGGTCAACAACCTGACCCCGGAGAAACGCAACATCGCTCAGGTTTTCCAGTTTCCGGTGGTCTACGACACCATGACGGTGTTCGATAACCTGGCCTTCCCGCTGCGCAATCAGGGCATGGCCGAGGCGAAAGTTCACAGCAAGGTGCAGGAAATTGCCGAAGTCCTGGACCTTCAGAACCTGCTGAGTAAAAAAGCCCGCAACCTCACCGCCGACGAAAAGCAAAAAGTCTCCATGGGCCGCGGACTGGTGCGCGATGACGTGTCGGCGATTCTCTTTGACGAGCCGCTGACGGTGATTGATCCGCACCTGAAGTGGAAGCTGCGACGCAAGCTCAAGCAGATTCATGAGCAGTTCAACATCACCATGGTCTATGTCACCCACGATCAACTGGAGGCGTCGACCTTCGCCGACAAGATTGCGGTGATGTACGGCGGGCAGATCGTGCAATTTGGCACCCCACGGGAATTGTTCGAGCGGCCGAGCCATACCTTCGTCGGCTACTTCATTGGCAGCCCGGGCATGAACCTGATCGAGGTGCAGCCACAACCGGGTGGTGTCGGTTTCGCGTCGACCCATCTGCCGTTGTCCGAGGTCATGCAGCAGCGCATTGCTGAATCGGAGTGGAAAACCCTGAAGGTCGGCATTCGTCCGGAGTTCATCCATGTGTGGGACGAAGCCTTTGATGACGCGTTGCGGGCAAATGTCGTACACGTGGAAGACCTCGGCACCTACAAGATCATGACCCTGAACCTTGATGGGGCTCCGCTGAAAGTGCGTCTGGCCGAAGACAAACCGGTGCCCCAAGGCACGGCGTACATCAGTTTTCCGGCGCAGTGGCTGATGGTCTACGCCGACGAGTTCCTGCTGGAGGCGCAAGCCACGGAGGTGCAGCGATGAACAAGGTGCAGAACAACAAGGCCTGGTGGCTGGTGCTGCCGGTGTTTCTGCTGGTGGCGTTCAGTGCCGTGATCCCGATGATGACGGTAGTCAACTACTCGGTGCAGGACATCTTCGACCAGTCCAGCCGCTACTTCGTCGGCGCCGACTGGTACAGACAAGTGCTGCTCGACCCGCGCCTGCACGACTCTCTGCTGCGCCAGTTCATCTATTCGGCCTGCGTGCTGCTGATCGAAATCCCCTTGGGCATCGCGATTGCCCTGACCATGCCGACCAAGGGCCGCTGGTCGTCGGTGGTGTTGATCATTCTGGCGATTCCCTTGCTGATCCCGTGGAACGTGGTCGGCACCATCTGGCAGATTTTTGGCCGGGCCGACATCGGTCTGCTGGGGGCGAGTCTCAAGGCCATGGGCATCAACTACAACTATGCGGCGAACACCATGGATGCCTGGGTCACCGTGCTGGTGATGGACGTCTGGCACTGGACGTCGCTGGTGGCGCTGCTGTGTTTCTCCGGCCTGCGGGCGATTCCGGACGTGTACTACCAGGCGGCGCGGATTGACCGGGCGTCGGCCTGGGCGGTGTTCCGCCACATCCAGTTACCCAAGCTCAAGAGTGTGCTGCTGATCGCGGTGATGCTGCGTTTCATGGACAGTTTCATGATCTACACCGAGCCTTTCGTGCTCACCGGTGGCGGGCCGGGCAACGCGACTACCTTCCTCAGCCAGACCTTGACGCAAATGGCGATCGGGCAGTTCGACCTGGGGCCGGCCGCTGCGTTTTCGCTGGTGTACTTCTTGATCATTCTGTTGGTGTCCTGGCTGTTCTACACCGCCATGACTCACTCCGACGCCAACCGCTGAGGCCATCATGAGCAAGCGAAAGCTGATTCCTTTGCTGATCTACATCCTGTTCCTGCTGGTGCCGATCTATTGGCTGTTGAACATGTCCTTCAAGAGCAACAACGAAATCCTCGGCGGCCTGACGCTGTTTCCCCAGGATTTCACCTTCCACAACTACAAGGTGATCTTCACCGATCCGGCCTGGTATACCGGTTACCTCAACTCGCTGTACTACGTAAGCCTGAACACGGTGATTTCCCTGAGTGTGGCGCTGCCGGCGGCCTATGCGTTTTCGCGTTACCGCTTCCTCGGCGACAAGCACTTGTTCTTCTGGTTGCTGACCAACCGCATGGCGCCGCCAGCGGTGTTCCTGCTGCCATTCTTCCAGCTGTACTCGTCGATCGGGCTGTTCGACACGCACATCGCCGTGGCCTTGGCCCATTGCCTGTTCAACGTGCCGTTGGCGGTGTGGATTCTTGAAGGCTTCATGTCTGGGGTGCCCAAGGAAATTGACGAAACCGCCTACATCGATGGCTACAGTTTTCCCAAGTTCTTCGTGAAGATTTTCATCCCGCTGATCGGCTCCGGCATCGGCGTCACTGCATTTTTCTGCTTCATGTTTTCCTGGGTCGAACTGCTGCTGGCGCGCACGTTGACGTCGGTGAACGCCAAACCCATTGCAGCGGTGATGACCCGTACGGTCTCGGCCTCCGGCATCGACTGGGGCGTGCTCGCAGCAGCGGGGGTGTTGACCATCCTGCCGGGCATGTTGGTGATCTGGTTTGTGCGCAACCACGTGGCCAAGGGCTTTGCCCTGGGCCGGGTATGAGGAGTTGATGATGGAATGGATGAGCTGGACGGTCCCGACGGCGGTGTTCTTCAGCGTCATTGCCTTGATCCTGGCGGGCATGACCGCTTGGGAATTGCGTTCGCCGAGTGTGCTTCGACGTGGTTTGTTGCCGATTGCCACCACCCGTGGCGATCGGTTGTTTATCGGTCTTCTCGGCAGCGCCTACCTGCATTTGCTGGTAATCGGCGTCACCGACTGGAGCATCTGGGTCGCCTTTGCGTTGTCCCTGGTGTGGCTGTTGGCTGTGATGCGTTGGGGCTAGTCGAATCGCTCGGCAATGTTGCTCCGAAACTTAAACAGGAGGTCTCTATGTTCGACAAAAACAACAAGCTGCGACATAGCATTTCATTGGCAGCCATGCTGGCACTCAGCGGTTTGAGCGCATCGGCCTGGGCCGACGCCTATGAAGACGCAGCGAAGAAATGGATTGGCAGTGAGTTCAAGCCATCCACCCTGACGGTGGATCAGCAACTTGAAGAGTTGAAATGGTTCATCAAGGCCGCAGAGCCGTTTCGAGGGATGAGCATCAAAGTGGTGTCGGAAACCATCGCCACTCACGAGTATGAATCCAAGGTGCTGGCCAAGGCCTTCAGCGAGATCACCGGGATCAAATTGACCCACGACCTGTTGCAGGAAGGCGACGTGGTGGAAAAGCTGCAAACCCAGATGCAGTCGGACAAGAACATCTATGACGGCTGGGTCAACGACTCGGACCTGATCGGCACGCACTTTCGCTACGGCAAGACCGAATCGATCACCGACCTGATGGCCAACGAGGGCAAGAACTTCACCTCGCCGACCCTCGACATCAAGGACTTCATCGGCATCTCCTTCACCACTGCACCAGACGGCAAGATTTATCAATTGCCCGACCAGCAGTTTGCCAACCTGTACTGGTTCCGCGCCGACTGGTTCGAACGTGCGGACCTCAAAGCCAGGTTCAAGGAAAAGTACGGCTACGAATTGGGCGTGCCGGTGAACTGGTCGGCCTATGAAGACATCGCCCAGTTCTTCAGCGAAGACGTCAAGGAAATCGACGGCAAACGCGTGTACGGGCACATGGACTACGGCAAGAAAGACCCGTCGCTCGGCTGGCGGTTCACCGATGCCTGGTTCTCCATGGCCGGTGGCGGCGACAAGGGCATCCCCAATGGTCTGCCGGTGGACGAGTGGGGCATCCGTGTCGAGGACTGCCATCCGGTGGGATCCAGTGTGACTCGCGGCGGCGACACCAACGGCCCGGCGGCGGTCTTCGCCACCACCAAGTACGTCGATTGGCTGAAGAAGTATGCGCCACCGGAAGCGGCGGGCATGACCTTCTCGGAATCCGGTCCGGTGCCATCCCAAGGCAACATCGCCCAGCAGATCTTCTGGTACACCGCATTCACCGCCGACATGACCAAACCGGGTCTGGCGGTGATGAATGCCGACGGCACGCCGAAATGGCGCATGGCACCGTCGCCGCGCGGACCTTACTGGGAGGAGGGCATGAAGCTGGGCTATCAGGATGTGGGTTCCTGGACCTTCATGAAATCCACGCCCGAGAAGCAAAAACTCGCGGCCTGGCTGTACGCGCAATTCGTGACCTCGAAAACCGTGTCGCTGAAGAAGACCATCGTCGGTCTGACGCCGATCCGCGAATCGGACATCAACTCCCAAGCGATGACCGATCTGGCGCCGAAACTCGGTGGCCTGGTCGAGTTCTACCGCAGCCCGGCCCGTGTGCAATGGACCCCGACCGGGACCAATGTGCCGGATTATCCTCGCCTCGCGCAATTGTGGTGGAGCCACATCGCGGAAGCGGCCAGCGGCGAGAAAACCCCACAAGAGGCGCTGGACGGCCTGGCCAAGGATCAGGACGCGATCATGACCCGTCTGGAACGCTCCAAGGCACAAGCCACCTGCGCCCCGAAAATGAACCCGGAGCGCGATGCGCAATATTGGTTCGACCAGCCGGGCGCACCGAAGCCGAAACTGGAAAACGAAAAGCCTAAGGGCGAAACCGTGAGCTATGCCGAACTGCTGAAATCGTGGGAGGCGGCGCGTAAATAAGGTCGAGCTGTAGGATGCGAACGGCACCGTAAGGTGCCGTTTGCATTTTTGCCTGATGGACCGTGTCTTTCGAACAAGCCGGCACATAAAAAAGGCGAGGGGTAGAGGATCAAAAGATCACAGCCTTCGGCAGTTCCTACAGGGCGCACGCCATCCCAATGTAGGAGCTGCCGAAGGCTGCGATCTTTGGACGTTGAATCCCACAAAAACAAAAACGGCACCCGAAGGTGCCGTTTTTGTTTACTGCCGAATGTCGCTTAAGCGATCAACCCGCCAGACCCGATTGCTGAACCAGGCTCAGCAGCGGTTGTGGATAGACGCCGAGGAAGAACGCGACCAGGGCGATAGCCAGCAGCATCACGCCGCCTGCTTTTTGTTCCCAGTGCAGTTGCGCATCGTGGCGACGCAGGTTCGGTTCGATCAGGAACAGGGTGACCATGACGCGCAGGTAGTAGAACACGCCGATGGCGCTGCCCAGTACCAGGGAACCGACCAGCCACCATTGATGGGATTCGACACCGGTGGCGATGATGTAGAACTTGCCGATGAAGCCCGCGGTCAGCGGGATACCGGCCAGGGACAGCATCATCACGGTCAGCACGGCGGTCAGGTACGGACGGCGCCAAAACAGGCCGCGGTATTCGTACAGGGCGTCCGCGTCACGACCGTTGTACGGCGAGGACATCAGGGTGATCACGCCGAAGGCGCCGAGGCTGGTGATCACGTAGGTGACCAGGTACACGCCGATGGCTTCCACGGCCAGACCCTTGCTCGCCACGAGGGCGATCAGCAGGTAACCGAAGTGAGCGATGGACGAGTAACCCAGCAGACGCTTGAGGTTGCTCTGGGTCAGCGCCAGCAGGTTACCGAACAGGATCGACGCGATGGCGATGATGGTCAGCACGTCGCTCAGCACGCCGCTGCTTGCCGCTGGGGAGATCTGGAACAGACGCACCATTACAGCGAACACGGCCACTTTGGACGCAGTTGCCAGGAACGCTGCGACCGGCGCCGGAGCACCTTCGTACACGTCCGGCGTCCAGAGGTGGAACGGCACCAGCGACAGCTTGAACGCCAGACCGATCAGCATCATGCCAAGGCCCAGTTGTGCCAGCGAGCTAGGCAGGCCGGTAGCCGCCAGCGCCTGACCGATGCCGACGAAGCTCAGGGAGCCAGAGTCTGCGTACAGCAGCGCCATACCGAACAACAGGAACGCGGAACCGGCAGCCGACAGCACCATGTACTTGATACCGGCTTCCAGCGAACGCTTGTTGAAGAAGGCGTAAGCCACCAGACCGTAGACCGGCACCGACAGCAGTTCCAGACCGATGAACAACCCGGCCAGGTGCTGCGCGCTGACCAGCACCAGGCCACCGGCGGCGGCCATCAGGATCAGCAGGTACAGTTCTTCACGGTTGCCCGGGTAACCCGAACCACCATCACCGAGGTAGGCGTGGGCGAGGGTCACACAGGCGAGGGTGGCGACCAGGATCAGCGCCATGTACAGGCAAGCGAAGGTGTCGATTTGCAGCAATGGCGTCACGGCCAGGGGCGCGACTTTCAAGGCAGGCAGGATCGACAACAGTGCCAGGTTCAGACCCGCCACGGAAATCAGGAAGGTCTGCGAGTGGTTGCGGCGCCAGGCGATCGCCAGCATCACCACGATGATCGTGGCGCTGGTGATCAACAACGGCGCAAGCGCGATAAAGTGTTGAGTCGTGAATTCCATAGCGCTCTTACCGGGCCGAAGCGAGTTGAGTGAAGGCGGTGCCGAGCCACTGCTGCACGCCATGCATCGTCGCGGCAGAGGTATCGAGGAACGGTTGTGGGTACACGCCGATGTAGATCAGCAATGCAGCCAGTCCGACCACCATGATCAGTTCGCGACCGTCCATGCCATGCAGCACCGCGTCCGATTTGGACGGGCCGAAGTACGCACGGTGAATCATGATCAGCGAGTAGACCGAACCGAACACCAGGCCGGACGTCGCGATGATGGTGACCAACGGCGCAGCAGGGAACGTGCCGATCAGGATCAGGAACTCACCGACGAAGTTACCGGTACCCGGCAAGCCCAGCGACGCGGCGGCGAAGAACAGGCTCAGGGCCGGCAGGTAAGCGATCTTCGACCACAGGCCACCCATTTCACGCATGTCGCGGGTGTGGGTGCGTTCGTACAGCTGGCCACTCAGGATAAAGAGTGCGGCTGCCGACAGACCGTGCGCCAGCATCTGCATCACTGCACCTTGCAGTGCCAGTTGGCTGCCGGAGTAAATGCCGATCAGTACGAAGCCCATGTGGGAAACGGACGAGAAGGCAATCAGACGCTTGATGTCGGTTTGCGCGAACGCCAGGAACGCACCGTAGAAGATCCCGATCAGACCCAGGGTCATGGCGATCGGCGCGAACTCTGCCGAGGCATTCGGGAACAGCGGCAGGGCGAAACGCAGCAGGCCGTAGGCCGCGGTCTTCAGCAAGATACCGGCGAGGTCGACGGAACCTGCGGTCGGCGCCTGGGCGTGAGCGTCAGGCAACCAGGAGTGGAACGGTACGACCGGCAGCTTGACTGCGAAGGCAATGAAGAAGCCGAGCATCAGGATGTACTCGGTGGTCATCGACATCTTGGTTTTCAACAGGTCGGCGTAGTTGAACGTAATCACGCCGGTTTCGTTGAAGTTGACCAGTACCAGACCCAGGATCGCCACCAGCATGATCAGGCCGGAAGCCTGAGTGAAGATGAAGAACTTGGTTGCCGCGTAGATCCGGGTTTTCTTGCCGTCCGAAGAACTGTGACCCCAGAGCGCGATGAGGAAGTACATCGGCACCAGCATCATTTCCCAGAAGAAGAAGAACATGAACAGGTCGAGGGCGAGGAACACGCCGACGACACCGCCCAGGATCCACATCAGGTTCAGGTGGAAGAAGCCAACGTGACGTTGAATTTCTTTCCACGAGCAGAGTACCGAGAGCACACCCAGCAGACCGGTCAGCAGGATCATCAGCAGCGACAGGCCGTCGAGGGCCAGGTGCACGCTGATGCCGAAACGCTGGATCCAGACATGCTTGAACTCAAGCACCCAGGTCGGATCGGCGCCAGGCGCCGGAGCAAATGAATAGTCGCCCTGGGACCACAGCCAGAGGCCGAGTGCGAGTTCCAGGGACATGGTCAACAGCGCAATCCAGCGTGGGAGGGTAGAGCCGAAGCGCTCACCCATCCAGCACAGCAGGCCGCCGATGAAGGGAATCAGGATTAGCCAAGGCAGAATCATGACGGGTTCGTTTCCTTTCGCAAATTCGCAAGGTTCATGTCAGACCGCTACCAGCACGACAGCGCCAATGACCAGCACGGCACCCGCAGCCATCGAGGCGGCATACCAACGCAGTTGACCGGTCTCGGTACGGCTCAGGGCGGTGTGACCGCCTTTGGCCATGCGCGGGATCAGACCGATGGTCTGGTCGAGCGGGTCTTTGCGCAGGATGTGGCTGATCGCCAGGTAAGGCTTGACGAACAGTTTGTCGTAGATCCAGTCGAAGCCCCAGGCAGCGAACCACCAGGCCGAGAGGAAACGGCCGATGCCGCTGTTGGCGATGGCGGTGACGAAGCGACGCTTGCCGAGGAACAGCAGCGCAGCCAGCAGGATACCGGCCAGGGCGATGGCGCCCGAAGCGATTTCCAGGCTGTGCTTGGCTTCGCCGCCGGCATGACCGACGCTTTGTGGCAGCACGCCGTGCAGCGGTGGAACGATCATCGCGCCGATGAAGGTCGACAATACGATCAGCACCGACAGCGGCAGCCAGTGGGCAATGCCGTGACCGGCGTGGGCTTCGGTCTTCGCTTCACCGTGGAACGCGATGAAGATCAGGCGGAAGGTGTACAGCGAGGTCATGAACGCGCCGACCAGACCTGCGTAGAGCAGACCGTTGTTGCCGCTGGCGAACGCTTCCCAGAGGATTTCGTCCTTGGAGTAGAAGCCCGCGGTGACCAGAGGCAGGGCCGCCAGGGCCGCGCCGCCGACGATGAAGCTGGCGTAGGCCAGTGGCAGTTTCTTCCACAGACCGCCCATCTTGAAGATGTTCTGCTCGTGGTGGCAGGCAACGATCACCGCACCGGAAGCAAGGAACAGCAGGGCCTTGAAGAAGGCGTGGGTCATCAGGTGAAAGATCGCGCCGTCCCAGGCACCAACGCCCAGGGCCAGGAACATGTAGCCGATCTGGCTCATGGTCGAGTAGGCGAGGATACGCTTGATGTCGGTCTGAACCAGGGCTGCGAAGCCCGCCAGAACCAGGGTCACGCCGCCAACGATGCCCACCAGGTGCAGGATTTCCGGCGCCAGGGTGAACAGGCCGTGGGTACGGGCGATCAGGTAGACACCGGCGGTCACCATGGTTGCCGCGTGGATCAGTGCCGAAACCGGGGTAGGACCTGCCATCGCGTCCGCCAGCCAGGTTTGCAGCGGCAGTTGCGCGGATTTACCGACAGCACCACCGAGCAGCATCAGGGTGGCCATGACCATCCAGAAGTCGCCGGCCTGGAATTTCTGCGGTGCCAGCACCAGCAGTTCCTGGACGTTCAGCGTGCCCAGTTGGGCAAACAGAATGAACAGGCCGATGGCCATGAACACGTCACCGATACGGGTCACGATGAAGGCCTTGAGTGCGGCGTTACCGTTGTTGCGGTTGCTGTAGTAGAAACCGATCAACAGGTACGAGCACAGGCCCACGCCTTCCCAGCCGAAGTACAGGAACAACAGGTTATCGCCCAGCACCAGGAACAGCATGCTGGCGATAAACAGGTTGGTGTACGCGAAGAAGCGCGAGTAACCGTCTTCACCGCGCATGTACCAGGACGCGAACAGGTGGATCAGGAAGCCGACGCCGACAACCACGCCGAGCATGGTCACGGACAGTCCGTCCAGATACAGCGCGAAGTTCGGCGTGAAGCCTTCCACCGCCATCCACTGCCACAACACCTGGGTGTAGTGACCGCCTTCTGGCGGGGCGACGTTGAATTGCCAGATCACGTAGGCGGTAACGATCGCCGACAGACCGATGGAACCCACGCCGATCAGTGCGGCCAGGTTTTCCGAGATGCGTCCACGGGAGAACGACAGCAGCAGGAAACCAATGAGAGGGAATACGAAAGTCAGAAAGAGTAGGTTCATCCGCGCATCTCACTGGCAGCGTCGATATCGAGCGTGTGGAAGCGGCGATACAGTTGCAGCAGGATCGCCAGGCCAATACTGGCCTCGGCGGCTGCCAGGCTGATCACCAGAATGAACATGATCTGTCCATCCGGCTGCGCCCAGCGGCTACCGGCAACGATGAACGCGAGTGCAGAGGCGTTCATCATCACTTCAAGACTCATCAACACAAACAAAATGTTGCGGCGGACCATCAGGCCGACCAGACCGAGGCAGAACAGGATGCCGGCGACCGCCAGACCATGCTCCATAGGGATAGCAGGCATCGTCATTGCTCCTTGGCTTCGTTGCGGCCCAAGTGGAACGCCGTGACGGCTGCAGCGAGCAGCAGCATCGAGGCGAGTTCGACCACCAGCAGGTAAGGACCGAACAGGCTGATGCCCACGGCCTTGGCGTCTACGGTGGTGTGGCCGATGGCTTCACCGGTCTGGTGGGAGAACAGCACATACAGCAGTTCTACCAGCAGCAGCGCGGCGAGCAGGACGGGCCCGCCCCAGATGCCGGGCTTGAGCCAGACGCGCTCTTGCTGAACCGAGGCCGGGCCAAGGTTCAGCATCATCACCACGAACACGAACAGCACCATGATGGCGCCAGCGTAGGCGATCACTTCCAGGACACCGGCAAACGGTGCGCCGAGGGCAAAGAACGTCATGGCCACGGCGATCAGCGAAATGATCAGGTAGAGCAGGGCGTGCACAGGGTTGGTGTTGGTGATCACGCGAAGCGTGGACACCACAGCGATACCCGATGCGAAATAGAAAGCGAATTCCATCTTTCTTCCTTAAGGCAGCAAGCTCTTCACGTTGATCGGTTCGGCTTCATTTTGCGCGGAGCCTTTGGGCTTCCCGGCAATCGCCATACCTGCAACACGATAGAAGTTGTAATCAGGGTTTTTGCCGGGGCCGGAGATCAGCAGATCTTCTTTCTCGTAAACCAGGTCCTGACGTTTGAACTCGGCCATTTCGAAATCCGGCGTGAGCTGGATCGCGGTGGTCGGGCAGGCTTCCTCGCAGAGGCCGCAAAAGATGCAGCGCGAGAAGTTGATGCGGAAGAAGTCCGGGTACCAGCGACCGTCTTCGGTTTCAGCTTTCTGCAGCGAGATGCAACCGACCGGGCACGCCACGGCGCACAGGTTGCACGCTACACAACGCTCTTCACCGTCAGGGTCGCGGGTCAGGACGATACGCCCACGGTAGCGCGGCGGCAGGTAGACCGCCTCTTCCGGGTACTGCAGCGTGTCGCGCTTGCGGAAGGCGTGGCCGAAAATCATCACCAGGCTGCGAAGCTGGGTGTAGAAGCCATGCACGATGTCAAATATGTACTTCATGATTCTCTATCCTCACTGAGCCGCGACGGCGGGCGTGTTGAGCAACACGATCGCAGCGGTCACCAGCATGTTGACGAGGGTCAGCGGCAAGCAGAACTTCCAGCTGAAATCCATCACTTGGTCATACCGTGGGCGCGGAATCGAGGCGCGCAACAGAATGAAGATCATGATGAAGAACGCGGTTTTCAGTGCGAACCAGATGAACGGGATCTGCGGCAGGATGCCGAACGGACCGTGCCAGCCACCGAAGAACAAGGTCACCAGCAGCGCCGAAATCAGCACGATACCGATGTACTCGCCGACGAAGAACATGCCCCATTTCATGCCGGCGTATTCAATGTGGTAACCGTCGGCCAGTTCCTGTTCCGCTTCCGGCTGGTCGAACGGGTGACGGTGAGTCACGGCGACGCCAGCGATGAAGAAGGTCAGGAAACCGAAGATCTGCGGAATGATGAACCACAGGTTCTGCGCTTGGTATTCAACGATGTCGCGCATGTTGAACGAGCCGACCTGGATCACGATGCCCATCAGCGACAGGCCCATGAACACTTCGTACGACACGGTTTGTGCCGAGGCCCGCAAGCTGCCCAGCAGGGCAAACTTGTTGTTGCTCGACCAACCGGCGAACAGCACCGCGTAGACCGACAGGCCAGCCATGGCGAAGAAGAACAGGATGCCGATGTTGATGTCCGCCACGCCCCAGGTCGGGGTGATCGGGATGATCGCGAAGGCAATCAGCAGGGCGCTCATGGCGACTACCGGTGCCAGGGTGAAGATCATCTTGTCGGCGAATGGAGGCGTCCAGTCTTCCTTGAAGAACATCTTGATCATGTCGGCGGCGATCTGGAACGCGCCGAACGGACCCACGCGGTTCGGACCGTAACGGTCCTGCCAGAGGGCGAGCAGACGACGCTCGACCCAGCTGAGCAGGGCACCGCACACCACCACGGCGAGCAGAATCACCACGGCCTTGAGGACCGCGATGATCACGTCGATCACTTCAGGAGTGAACCAGGTCATTGAGCTGCCTCCTGCAGACCGTCAACGGATTTGCCAAAGATCGCTGGCGGAATGCCGGCGATGCCCGCAGGCAGTGCGACCAGACCGGCGCCCAGCTCTTCGTTGATGCGCAGCGGCAGACGCAGGGTCTGGCCGGCCACGTTCAGGCTCAGCATGGCACCGTCGTTGACGCCCAGACGGTCGGCTTCGGACTTGGCCAGTGCAACATAAGCCGCCGGAATGCGTTCCTGAACCGGAGCGGCTTTGGAAGAGTTCTCTTCGCTGCCGAACAGGTGGAAGAACGGCACAACCTGCCAGGTACCTGGAGCAGGGTTGAACGCGCGCGGAACACTGGCGAACCAGTTCAGCGAATCACCAGCGCTTTCGATCAGGCGGGTGCCCGGGTCGCCAGCGCGGATGTGACCACCGACTTCGTCCTGGAACTTGTTCCAGGCTTGCGGCGAGTTCCAGCCCGGAGACCAGGCGAATGGCACTTGCTGACGCGGTTCGGCCGAGCCCGAGTAACCTTCCATCGAGAAGGCAAACGCGGTGTCCTTGTCTTGCGGGGTACGCGGTTCGTGCACGCTGATGTCGGCGCGCATGGCGGTACGACCGGAGTAACGCAGCGGTTCGCGGGCCAGTTTCATGCCCTTGATGCGGAACGCGGCGGACGGTGCGGCATCGACGATGCGATTGAGGATCGACGTGCTCGAAGCAACGGCGGCGGTGGCGTGGTCCAGCTGGGTCCAGTCAATCGGCTGGTTCAGCAGGGTGGCGCGCAGGGCATGCAGCCAGCGCCAGCCTTCGTGAACCAGGATGCTGGCATCCATGTACTTCGGATCGAAAACCTGGAAGAAGCGCTGGGCGCGGCCTTCCTGGCTGACCAGCGTACCGTCGCCCTCGGCGAAGCTGGCGGCCGGCAGAACCAGGTGCGCGCGGTCGCTGGTGGCAGTCTTCTGATGGTCGGCAACGATCACCACTTTCGCGGCGGTCAGGGCGGCATCAACCTTGGTTTTGTCGGTACGGGTGTACAGATCGTTTTCCAGCACGACGATGGCGTCGGCTTTACCGTCGATCACGGCTTGCAGCGCGGCGTCGACCGATTCACCACCGAGCATGGCCAGGCCGAGGCTGTTGGCCTCCGGCACGATCAGGCTGATGGAACCGTTCTTCTCGCGCAGCTTCAACGCTTTGGCGATGTTCGCGGCGGCTTCGATCAGGGCTTTGGAGCCCAGGGAAGTGCCGGCGATGATCAGTGGGCGCTTGGCCGCGAGCAGGGCGTCGGCGATGCGCTTGGCCAGTTCGAGGGCTTCGGCGTCCAGGCCTTCAACGGCCGGTGCGCTGGCGTCGAGGGCGTGAGCCACGGCGAAACCGATGCGGGCCAGGTCGTCTGGAGCGGCGTGAACGCACTCTTCGGCGATGTCGTCGAGTTTGGTTTCAGCCAGGCTGGCGATGAACAGCGGGTTCAGCGCGTGCTGACCGATGTTCTTCACCGCGGCGTCGAGCCAAGGCTGAACGCGCATGGCGTCGGCCATGTCTTCAGCTTTGCCTTTGACCGATTGACGCAGGGACAGGGCCATGCGCGCAGCAGTTTGAGTCAGGTCTTCACCGAGGACGAACACGGCGTCGTGGTCTTCGATGTCACGCATGTTCGGTACCGGCAGCGGGCTGTCTTTGAGCACCTGCAGGACCAGACGGATGCGTTCCAGTTCGGACGCTTCGATACCCGAGTAGAAGTGCTCGGCACCGACCAGCTCGCGCAACGCGTAGTTGCTTTCGAGGCTGGCGCGAGGCGAACCGATACCGACGATGTTGCGACCGCGCAGCAGGTCGGCAGCTTTATCCAGCGCTTCGTCGAGGCTCAGCTTGGCGCCGTTGGCCAGCAATGGCTGACGCGGGCGGTCTTCGCGGTTGACGTAGCCATAGCCGAAACGGCCACGGTCGCACAGGAAGTACTGGTTCACCGAACCGTTGAAACGGTTTTCGATGCGACGCAGTTCGCCGTAACGTTCGCCCGGGGAGATGTTGCAACCGCTGGAGCAGCCATGGCAGATGCTCGGCGAGAACTGCATGTCCCACTTGCGGTTGTAGCGCTCGGAGTGAGTCTTGTCGGTGAACACACCGGTCGGGCAGACCTCGGTGAGGTTGCCGGAGAACTCGCTTTCCAGGGTGCCGTCTTCAACGCGACCGAAGTACACGTTGTCGTGGGCGCCGAATACACCGAGGTCGGTGCCGCCAGCGTAGTCTTTATAGAAGCGCACGCAGCGGTAGCAAGCGATGCAGCGGTTCATTTCGTGGGAAATGAACGGGCCCAGTTGCTGGTTCTGGTGGGTACGCTTGGTGAAGCGGTAACGGCGCTCGTTGTGGCCGGTCATTACCGTCATGTCTTGCAGGTGGCAGTGACCGCCTTCTTCACAGACCGGGCAGTCGTGAGGGTGGTTGGTCATCAACCATTCAACAACACTGGCGCGAAAGGCCTTGGATTCTTCATCTTCGATGGAGATCCAGGTGCCGTCGGTGGCAGGCGTCATGCAGGACATCACGATACGACCACGGGTGTCGTTCTCGTCGGTGTACTGCTTGACCGCGCACTGGCGGCAAGCGCCAACGCTGCCTAGGGCAGGGTGCCAGCAGAAATAAGGAATATCGAGGCCTAGCGACAGACATGCCTGTAACAGGTTGTCTGCCCCATCGACTTCGAGCTCTTTGCCGTCTACGTGGATAGTGGCCATGGTTCAAAGTTCTTCGTTGGCCCGGTGTCAGCGGGCGTGGCTAATGGAATCTTGTTATCCGCGTGAATCAACACAGCCGTTAAAGGCGTCATCACACGAAAAGCGAAGGGCACGGACCCTTCGCCTTTTTTAAGCGTTTACGCGCCGACTACGATCGGCCTTGCCAGAGGCGGGACGGCGGCGCTGACAGGCGCGATACCGGCTTCGAACTCAGGACGGAAGTATTTGATTGCGCTGCCCAACGGCTCCACGGCGCCCGGTGCGTGAGCACAGAAGGTCTTGCCTGGGCCGAGGAAACCGACCAGACCCAGCAGGGTCTCGATGTCGCCGGGCTGGCCTTCACCGTTCTCGATGGCCATCAGGAGCTTGACGCTCCATGGCAAGCCATCGCGGCACGGGGTGCAGAAACCACAGGATTCGCGGGCGAAGAACTGCTCCATGTTGCGCAGCAGGGACACCATGTTGACGCTGTCGTCCACCGCCATGGCCAGGCCGGTACCCATACGGGTGCCTACTTTGGCGATGCCGCCGGCGTACATTTGTGCGTCCAGGTGTTCCGGCAACAGGAAACCGGTACCGGCGCCGCCAGGCTGCCAGCACTTGAGCGTGTAACCGTCGCGCATGCCGCCGGCGTAGTCTTCGAACAGCTCGCGACCGGTGACGCCGAACGGCAGTTCCCACAGGCCCGGGTTCTTGACCTTGCCGGAAAAGCCCATGAGCTTGGTGCCCATGTCTTCGCTGCCTTCACGAGCCAACGATTTGTACCAGTCCACGCCGTCGGCAATGATCGCCGGCACGTTGCACAGGGTTTCAACGTTGTTCACGCAAGTCGGCTTGCCCCACACGCCTACGGCGGCAGGGAAGGGCGGCTTGGAGCGCGGGTTGGCGCGGCGGCCTTCGAGGGAGTTGATCAGTGCGGTTTCTTCACCGCAGATGTAACGCCCGGCACCGGTGTGGACGAACAGCTCGAAATCGAAGCCGCTGCCCAGAATGTTCTTGCCCAGCAGGCCCGCCGCCTTGGCTTCTTCCACGGCACGGTTCAGGTGCTTGGCGGCGGTGGTGTATTCGCCACGCAGGAAGATGTAGCCACGGTAGGTTTTCAGCGCGCGAGCACTGATCAGCATGCCTTCGATCAGCAGATGGGGCAGTTGCTCCATCAGCATGCGGTCTTTCCAGGTGTTCGGCTCCATTTCATCCGCGTTGCACAGCAGGTAGCGGATGTTGATGGATTCGTCCTTGGGCATCAGGCCCCACTTAACGCCAGTGGGGAAGCCTGCACCGCCACGGCCCTTGAGGCCTGCGTCTTTCACGGTCTGGACGATGTCGTCCTGAGCCATGTCGGCGAAAGCCTTGCGTGCAGCGGCATAACCGTTCTTGGCCTGGTACTCGTCGAGCCACACGGCTTCGCCGTCGTCACGCAGACGCCAGGTCAGCGGATGAGTCTCGGCCGAACGCTTGATGCGGTTGGCCGGACCGAAAGAAGTCAGGGTCATACGTAGCCCTCGAGCAATTTGGCAACGCCTGCTGGCTGCACATCACCGAACGTGTCGTCGTCGATCATCAACGCCGGCGCCTTGTCGCAGTTGCCGAGGCAGCAGACCGGCAGCAGGGTGAAACGACCGTCGGCGGTGGTTTGACCCAGGCCGATGCCGAGCTTGCTCTGGATTTCGCTGACCACGGACTCGTGGCCGCCGATGTAGCAGACCATGCTGTCGCAGACGCGAATGATGTGACGGCCCACTGGCTGACGGAAGATCTGGCTGTAGAACGTCGCCACGCCTTCAACGTCGCTCGCCGGGATGCCGAGGATCTCGCCGATGGCGTACAGAGCGCCGTCCGGCACCCAGCCACGTTCCTTCTGGACGATCTTCAGGGCTTCGATCGACGCCGCGCGCGGGTCTTCGTAGTGATGCAACTCGTGCTCGATGGCCGAGCGCTCGGTTTCACTCAAGGTGAAACGGTCTGTCTGGATAAGCGTGCTGTTCATGCTTAGCGGTCCACGTCGGCCATAACGAAATCGATACTACCCAGGTACGCAATCAAATCCGCGACCATGCTGCCTTTGATCACCGAAGGGATCTGCTGCAAGTGCGGGAAGCTTGGGGTACGAATCCGGGTGCGGTAGCTCATGGTGCCGCCATCGCTCGTCAGGTAATAACTGTTGATGCCCTTGGTCGCTTCGATCATCTGGAAGGATTCGTTGGCCGGCATGACCGGGCCCCACGAAACTTGCAGGAAGTGCGTGATCAAGGTTTCGATGTGCTGCAGGGTGCGCTCTTTCGGCGGCGGCGTGGTCAGCGGGTGATCCGCCTTGTACGGGCCTTCCGGCATGTTGCGCATGCACTGGTCGATGATCTTGATGCTCTGGCGCATTTCTTCGACGCGCACGATGCAACGGTCATAGGCATCGCCATTGGCGGCCAGCGGCACTTCGAATTCGAAGTTCTCGTAGCCCGAGTACGGACGCGCTTTACGCAGGTCGAAATCGCAACCGGTCGAACGCAGGCCGGCACCGGTGACGCCCCATTCCAGGGCCTCTTTGGTGTTGTAGGCGGCGACGCCGATGGTCCGGCCACGCAGGATGCTGTTGTCCAGTGCGGCTTTCTGGTATTCGTCCAGACGCTTTGGCATCCACTCGACGAAGTCTTTAACCAGTTTTTCCCAGCCACGAGGCAGGTCGTGGGCGACACCACCGATGCGGTACCAGGCCGGGTGCAGACGGAAACCGGTAATGGCTTCGATCACCGTGTACGCCTTCTGGCGGTCGGTGAAGGTGAAGAACACCGGGGTCATGGCGCCGACGTCCTGGATGTAGGTACCCAGGAACAACAGGTGGCTGGTGATCCGGAAGAATTCGGCCATCATGATGCGGATGACGTCGACCTTCTCCGGCACCTTGATGCCGGCCAGCTTCTCGACCGAGAGCACGTACGGCAGGTTGTTCATCACGCCGCCGAGGTAGTCGATACGGTCGGTGTACGGGATGAAGCTGTGCCAGGACTGACGCTCGGCCATCTTCTCGGCACCACGGTGGTGGTAACCGATGTCCGGAACGCAATCGACGATCTCTTCACCGTCCAGCTGCAGGATGATGCGGAATGCACCGTGCGCCGAAGGGTGGTTCGGGCCGAGGTTGAGGAACATGTAGTCCTCGTTCGGGCCGGAACGCTTCATGCCCCAGTCTTCAGGCTTGAAGCGCGCGGCTTCTTCCTCGAGCTGTTGCTTGGCCAGCGTCAGGCTGAACGGATCGAACTCGGTGGCACGGGCCGGGAAGTCCTTGCGCAGCGGGTGACCTTCCCAGGTCGGCGGCATCATGATGCGCGTCAGGTGCGGGTGGCCTTTGAAGTCGATGCCGTACATGTCCCAGACTTCGCGCTCGTACCAGTTGGCGTTCGGCCAGATGCTGGTGACGGTCGGCAGACTGAGATCGCTTTCGGACAGCGCGACCTTGATCATGACGTCGCTGTTACGCTCGATCGACATCAAGTGGTAGAACACGGAGAAGTCGGCGCCGCTTGGCAGCCCTTGACGCTTGGTGCGCAGACGCTCGTCCACGCCGTGCAGGTCATAGAGCATGACGTACGGCTTGGGCAGGTTGCGCAGGAAGGTCAGGACTTCGACGAGTTTGGCACGGGCAACCCAAAGCACCGGCATGCCGGTGCGGGTAGGCTGGGCGGTGAACGCCTCCGGGCCAAAACGGTTGTTCAGTTCGACGACCACATCCTGGTCGTCTGCCTTGTAAGGCGGGATGTACAGAGCACTGCCTGTAGTCATGGTTATTTATCGCTTTCGGTCAACGTAAAGAATGAAGCCAGTTTCTCGTTCTATTAAAGAAGCAGATCTGGATCAGACTTCGTCGGGGCTGCGCAGGTTGGTGACTGCGATACGCTGTTCGCGGCGCTTTTCCTTTTCGGAAGGCATCTCGGCGCGATAAACGCCTTGATCGCCAACGACCCAGGAAAGTGGACGACGCTCCTGGCCAATCGACTCCTGCAACAGCATCAAGCCTTGCAGGAAAGCTTCAGGGCGGGGCGGGCAGCCAGGCACGTAGACGTCCACGGGCAGGAACTTGTCCACCCCTTGAACGACCGAGTAGATGTCGTACATGCCACCGGAGTTGGCGCACGAACCCATGGAGATGACCCATTTAGGCTCGAGCATTTGCTCGTAGAGACGCTGAATGATCGGCGCCATCTTGATGAAGCAGGTACCGGCGATAACCATGAAATCCGCCTGACGCGGCGATGCCCGGATAACCTCGGCGCCAAAGCGCGCGATGTCGTGGGGCGCCGTGAAGGCGGTGGTCATTTCCACGTAGCAGCACGAAAGACCGAAGTTATACGGCCACAGGGAGTTCTTGCGTCCCCAGTTGATCGTGCCGTTAAGCACGTCTTCGAGCTTGCCCATGAAAATGTTTTTGTGGACTTGATCTTCTAACGGATCGGAAACGGTTTCCCGTTCGCCAATCGGATACTGCTCGTTAGGAGCATCGGGGTCGATCCTGGTGAGATTGTATTGCATTGCCAAAGCCTCATTGTTTCAGCTTCGCTTGCCGCTTGCGCCGAGCTTCCGGAGCCCAGTCAAGGGCGCCCACTCGGAATAGGTAGACAAGGCCTGCCAACAGAATTGCTATGAAAACGAGAGCTTCGACGAATCCGGTCCAGCCGCTTTCGCGGACGGACACAGACCATGCAAAGAGAAAGAGGGCTTCGATATCGAAGATCACGAAGAGCATCGCGACCAGATAGAATTTGGCTGAGAGCCGCAAGCGGGCGCCACCTGTAGGTAGCATGCCGGACTCGAACGGTTCGTTTTTGCTGCGGCCCCAGGCTTTTGACCCAAGGAGGCTGGAGACGCCCAGCATGAAGGCGCAGAGGCCGACGACGCCTAGAAGGAAAATGGCAAAGCCCCAGTTGTGGGCCATGAGTCCTGTCGCTTCGGGCATGCTGGTAATCCTTAACAGAGAGCAAAGGTCTCTGAGCTTGAAAAAGTAACAACGCAGTGACGATATGTCGCAGCAATCAATCCCGCTGATTTTATGGCTAAACACCCGACAAGTAAAATTCCTATAGCGAAATTAATTATAGGAATAAGGACATAGCCAGGGGTGAAAGCGCCGTAGCCCTTGCCTCGTGGGCATTATCCGGGTTTTTTTGAAAATATGTTTTGTTGGGAATGTAACGAATAAAGTTATATCTAAATGATAATCAGTATTGTTTGTCGTGGATTTTAAAGTGTTTGTTTGGTGGGGAGTTGGGAAGTTGTCTTATAGGGGGGGATTTGCAAGTAGTGGTGGGGTGGGGTTTGGTGGATTTCGGGCGATCGGGGGCGCCTGATTTGATTTTACTCCTTTGTCGCCGACCTGCTGCCCCCTCCCGGCCCATTCATCCTGTAGGAGCTGCCGAGTGAAGCGAGGCTGCGATTTTGTGATCTGCTTTTTAGAAACAAGGCAAAAGATCGCAGCCTCGTTTCACTCGGCAGCTCCTACGGGGCCGGAGTTTTTCGGAAATTTCCTACGGATCATTCATTTTCAAACGAGCGACCTTTCTTAAACATGGGTTAACGCTTGATGTTTCAAGGTTGGCAGCGGGCGGTTGTCACGTAGATTCAAAAGCTGGATAGCTGGCATCGAAGTCGCATTCGGTCTGACTGCAGGGGCCGCACGACGGTCCCCTTGCCAGCGCTTTCTCACAGGTAAAGGTTCAAACTCGGGGCGCAATGGATGAAAGGACGTCACCCACTGAAATTGATCGGTCTGGCCGAAGGGATGCGCAATATCGTTTTGCTCCGGCTGCTGTTCGTCATGTCCAATGCCTTGGGGCCTTTCGCGGCCTTGTTTTTCCAGCGTCATTATCAGCTCAGCGGTTCGGCGGTGGCCTTGGTGATCACGCTGATGTCGGCGTTCTATCTGGTGGGCAATCTGTTGGGTGGGGCGCTGGTCGGGCGTTGTTCATTCCGAGTGCTTTTGATGGGTACCTCGTCCTGTTCGTCGTTTTTTTGTTGTTCGCTGCCGTGTCCGGCACGTCAATCGCTTCCATTGCGATGGTGTTGATGTTCATGCTGTGTGCGGGCCTGATCACTCCCGTGTTCAGTGTGCTTACGTCCTTGGTGGCGGATGAAGGCAACCGTATCGCCTCATTTGGCTATTTGCACCTGGCCAGTAATCTGGGAGGTGCGCTGCTGTTTGTGGTCGGTGGGTATTTGCTCGGCCTCGACAGTCGCTACCTGATGCTCTTTGCGATGGCAGTGAGTCTGTTGTGCTTTTTAGCCAGTGCCATGCTGACGCTGCCGGAACGTAATAGCGCTGTGCTCGATAGCAGAGGATTTTCTCTCGGCGCGATGATCGCCGTGCCAAGGATGGTGGTCGTTGCGGGCGCCATGTTCTTTGCGTTGTCGGTGCTGGATGCGCAGCGTGAGTATCAGTTGCCTCTATGGCTTGACGTGGTAACGGCGGGGAGGGCCGCCAGCCTGTTCGGTGCTGTAGGTATCGTCAATGCGCTACTGGTGATCGTGTTGACGCAACCGCTGATTGCGTTGACGTCGCGTTTTGGGGCGTTCGCCAATCTGTCTCTGGCGGCGGTTTTTTATGGTGTCGGATTTGGTGCCTATGCCTTTTTCGAGCAGACAGTCCTGATCCTGTCATTTGTGTTCTTCTGGACGTTGGGTGAGATTCTCGGCATTACCTACATCACGGCGTTAATTTCACAGAAAACCACATTGCAAACCCAGGCCAGTCTCTTTTCCCTTATTCCGACAGTGCTGGCGGGTGCCAGGATGGTTTCCGTTGGGCTGGGCGCCTCTTTGATCGCCGAGGTCGGCTTTCAGCTCAGCTGGAGCCTCTATGGACTGGTGGGCGTTCTGTTCGGAGGCGGATGTCTTCTGGTTGCTGCCAGAAAGGCGGCAGTGCCCAGTGTCCCTTCGCCGGACAGGAGTTGAAGTAATGCTTGCGTCATCGGTACTCGGTCCGCGGTGATGCAGTTCCTGTATGAGCTTGTGGAATTGCAGGCAAAAAAAACGCCCCGAACCAGTCGGGGCGTCAGATGTGCGGCGCTGCGGTTTCTACTCGGTCCGCAGCGGCCGTTTACTCAAGCGAAGCAGATCAGTGGAACTGTTCTTCTTCAGTCGAACCGGTCAGTGCGGTTACCGAGGACGAGCCACCCTGGATCACGGTGGTCATGTCGTCGAAGTAGCCGGTGCCCACTTCCTGCTGGTGCGCCACGAAGGTGTAACCCTTGGAAGCGTCAGCGAATTCCTGCTCTTGCAGCTTCACGTAGGCAGTCATGTCGTTGCGGGCGTAGTCGTGCGCCAGGTTGAACATGCTGTGCCACATGTTGTGAATGCCGGCCAGGGTGATGAACTGGTGCTTGTAACCCATGGCTGACAGTTCGCGCTGGAACTTGGCGATGGTCGCGTCGTCCAGGTTTTTCTTCCAGTTGAAGGAAGGCGAGCAGTTGTACGACAGCAGTTGGTCCGGGTATTCCTTCTTGATCGCTTCAGCGAAGCGACGAGCCTCGTCCAGGTCTGGCTTGGCAGTTTCGCACCAGATCAGGTCGGCGTACGGAGCGTAAGCCAGGCCGCGGGCGATTGCCTGGTCCAGGCCAGCGCGTACTTTGTAGAAGCCTTCCTGGGTACGTTCGCCGGTCACGAATGGCTGGTCGTACGGGTCGCAGTCCGAAGTCAGCAGGTCAGCAGCGTTGGCGTCGGTACGGGCCAGGATGATGGTCGGAGTACCGGCAACGTCAGCTGCCAGACGGGCAGCGGTCAGCTTCTGTACGGCTTCCTGGGTAGGAACCAGTACCTTGCCGCCCATGTGGCCGCATTTTTTCACGGAGGCCAGTTGGTCTTCGAAGTGAACGCCAGCGGCGCCTGCTTCGATCATGCTCTTCATCAGCTCGTAAGCGTTCAGTACGCCGCCGAAACCGGCTTCAGCGTCAGCAACGATTGGCGCGAAGTAGTCGATGTAGCCGTCGTCGCCCGGGTTCTTGCCGGCTTTCCACTGGATCTGGTCGGCACGACGGAACGAGTTGTTGATGCGCTTGACCACGGTTGGAACCGAGTCCACCGGGTACAGCGACTGGTCCGGGTACATCGATTCGGCGGAGTTGTTGTCCGCAGCCACTTGCCAGCCCGACAGGTAGATGGCCTGGATACCGGCTTTGACTTGTTGTACAGCCTGGCCGCCGGTCAGGGCGCCCATGCAGTTGACGAAATCTTTCTCAGGGCGGAAGGCAGGCTTGGCACCCTGGGTGACCAGGTTCCACAGCTTCTCGGCGCCCATTTTTGCAAAGGTGTGCTCAGGTTGAACCGAGCCACGCAGACGGACGACGTCAGCAGCGGAGTAAGTGCGTGTCACGCCTTTCCAGCGCGGGTTTTCAGCCCAGTCTTTTTCGAGGGCTGCAATTTGCTGTTCGCGTGTCAGTGCCATGGAGATAAACCTCGTCGCGTCTTTTATGAAAAGTTGTAGTGCGGTGGAAAATTCCTGCGCTCGCTGACCAGAAGCTTGGGGGTCAGGTCGGGTCCGGCGGGGAGGGCGACGGGATGAACGATGGGCTCGAGGGGAAGTGAGCAGGTAAAGGCTGACTGCGGGCGCATTCGGGCGTCGTGGGCCTTGGTACGAACATCAGTGTGGTGCCGGGTTACCTATTACGCTTCCGTCCCTCGGGACAACTTCGTTCCAGTCGACAACCTCGTCAAACACACCTTGTAGGCGGTACAGACACGAAGCGGTTCGCGGGGTAGTTGCGAACATCGCCTCGAAGGCCCTTGCCAGGGCCTCTGATTAGCGGGAGCGAGGCCATCATGCCTTCGCTTTTTTGCCTCGTCAAACGTTTTGTAGTGCTTTTTTTCAAGCACTACATCTTTGGTCTAATACGACTCCTCAGTCAGTTTTTGGTGCTTTAGTCCAGGGTGTCGACTTTTACCCGCAAGGTCATGTCGTCGCGGCTTTGGGTCGCGTAGCTGCGGCTCATGCCCTGTTTGTCGGCTTGTGTCTGGCCATTTACCCCGGCCAGCAGGATCCACTCACCAAGGCGACCGGTGACGGTTGTGTCGGTGCTTTGCACGTTCACTACATCGGGGCGTTCCTGGCTCATGCGGTCACGGTTGGTGCTGATGGACAGGTGGACGATATCGCCGGTGACGTTTGCGGTGACGTAGAAACCTTGTGTGACGTTGCGGTATTCGGTCTGACTGCGCAGGTCGCCGTAGGAGTCGGTCTGCGAACTGGTCAGCGGCACGCTTTGGCCGACCTGGATCAGTGCGGGTGTGCCTTCACTGGCCTGCACTTGCTGGGTGCCACCGTCACGACTGTCGGTGCTGTAACTGATGATGCGGGTCTGGCTTGGCTTGGTGCCGTTCACTGAGTAACCCTGATCACCCTGAGCGTTGCTGTCGCTGGTGTCGACCGTGATCAGCAGGCGCTTGGGTGCGGTATCGAGTTGCGAAATAAGGGCTTTAAGTTCGTCGATCTTGCGTTGATCGGCATTGACGATGAGTTGATTGCCGTAAGCGCTGACTTGGCCGTCCTTGCCGATGAAATCCTGCGCCACCGGCAGCAGATTTGCACTGGTCTGGTAGTTCAGGGGCACGATTTCGGTGGCTGCCATGACCGAAAAACTGCAGGTCACCAGTAGGGTGGTGAGCAGGGTGCGTAGGGACATATCCGTTATCTCCGACTTTGTGGTGTGTGTAGGAGCGAGCTTGCTCGCGATGGGCGTGAACGATATCGCGCGTTGTCTGGAAAGAATGCGGCGCCCTCAAGTTCATCGCGAGCAAGCTCACTCCTACAGGTGTTGATAGTGCCAGTTTGTCGGCCTTGGATGGGGCAAGTTGAATGGTAGACAGCAAAACGCCCCGGCATCCGAAGATGGCGGGGCGTTTTGTGATGTTTGCATGCAGCTTTTGTGGCGAGGGAGCAAGCTCCCTCGCCACAAGGTCTTAAGCAGAATGGCGAACCATGTCTACGTGCGGAATCCCTGCTTCCAGGAACTCTTCGCTGACCATATGAAAGCCCAGGCGCTCATAGAACGCCGTAGCCTGCACCTGGGCGCTCAGCATCTGCTGCTTCAGTCCACGCTCTTCGGCTTCACCGATGACCGCTTGCATCAGTGCATCGCCGACCTTCAAGCCGCGCCAGTCCTTGAGCACCGATACCCGGCCGACATGACCGTCGGGCAGCAGGCGGGCGGTGCCAATCGGAAAGTCGCCTTCGTAGGCGAGAAAATGCACTGCATCAATGTCATCAGCGTCCCATTCCAATTCTGGCGGAACGGATTGCTCGGCAACGAACACCGTCTCACGAATGCGCCGGATCTCGGTGTTGTCCTTCTGCCAGTTTGCGACACGTACGTGAATCTTATTCATCGGCGAACCCCAGGCTTCCCTGCTTGACCAGTTCACACAGCAGGCCGCGGCCGTCTTCGTCGCTCAGCCATGCACCCAGGTTGTCGACGTGCAGCGCGTCGGCGGCGCAGATCATCTTCAGCAGTTCGCGCAGTTTGCCCGGCAGATAACGGCTCTGGCCGCTGGCGAACAGCAGCAGGTCGTCATCGACTTCAGACCAGGCCAGGCGTGCGCTCGGATTGCGGATCAGTACCGCGCCTTCTTCCAGTGCGCTCAGGACGTCGTCTTCTGCGATGTCTTCCGGGCCAACTACCAGCTCAGGGTAACGCGGCTCGGTCATGAATTGGCCGAACCAGGTCAGCAGCAGGCGCTCGTCGCTCATGTGCTCGGCCAGCAGGCTTTTCAAGCGGTCGAGTGCGTCATGCTGGATCTGGTGTGGATCGGTCGCAGGCTGCGCGTCGGCGTCCGTGTAGCGCTCTTCGTCCGGCAGAAACTGGCTGAGGAAGTCGGTGAAGTGGGTCAACACTTCAGCAGCGCTTGGAGCGCGGAAACCGACCGAGTAGGTCAGGCAGTCGTCGACGGCCACGCCGCAGTGAGCCAGGCGTGGTGGCAGGTACAGCATGTCGCCCGGTTCCAGAACCCACTCATCGGTGGCTTCGAATTCAGCGAGGATTCGCAGGTCCGCGTGTTGCAGCAGCGGGCTTTCGGAGTCGCACATCTGGCCGATCTTCCAGTTGCGCTTGCCATGGCCTTGCAACAGGAACACGTCGTAGTTGTCAAAGTGTGGACCGACACTGCCACCTGGGGCGGCGAAACTGATCATGACGTCGTCGATGCGCCAGCTTGGCAGAAAGCGGAAATTTTCCAGCAGCTCGCTGACTTCCGGTACGAACTGGTCAACGGCTTGAACCAGCAGGGTCCAGTCACGTTCCGGCAGCTTGCTGAATTCATCTTCGGCAAATGGGCCGCGACGCAATTCCCATGGGCGCTCGCCATTTTCGATGATCAGTCGCGATTCGACTTCTTCTTCCAGTGCCAGGCCGGCCAGTTCGTCGGCGTCGATCGGGCTCTCGAAATCAGGAATCGCCTGGCGGATCAGCAGGGGTTTTTTCTGCCAGTAGTCGCGCAGGAACTCGCGTGCCGTGATACCGCCCAGAAGTTGCAGAGGAATGTCAGGATTCATGTGTAACCTATTGAAAAAAAGCACTTTCCATACGGGAATAAAAACGCCCGGCGCGGCCGGGCGTCTTAAAGGGGTCTAGCGGTCGATCAGATGCGTTTGGCTTGCTCTACAGCGTTACCGATGTAGTTCGCCGGGGTGAGCAATTTCAGCTCAGCCTTGGCGGCGGCCGGCATGTCCAGGCCGTCGATGAAAGTTTGCAACGCTTCGGGGCTGATGCCCTTGCCGCGGGTCAGTTCTTTCAGCTTTTCGTACGGGTTTTCGATGTTGTAGCGACGCATCACGGTCTGGATCGGCTCGGCCAATACTTCCCAGCAAGCGTCCAGGTCAGCGGCAATCTTTTGCTCGTTGAGCTCCAGTTTGCTGATGCCTTTGAGGCTGGCTTCGTACGCGATCACGCTGTGGGCAAAGCCGACGCCGAGGTTGCGCAGCACGGTGGAGTCGGTCAGGTCGCGCTGCCAGCGGGAGATTGGCAGTTTGCTCGCCAGGTGCTGGAACAGTGCGTTGGCGATACCCAGGTTGCCTTCGGAGTTTTCGAAGTCGATCGGGTTGACCTTGTGTGGCATGGTCGACGAGCCGATTTCGCCAGCGATGGTGCGCTGCTTGAAATAACCCAGGGAGATGTAGCCCCAGATGTCGCGGTCGAAGTCGATCAGGATGGTGTTGAAGCGTGCAATCGCGTCGAACAGCTCGGCAATGTAGTCGTGCGGTTCGATCTGCGTGGTGTACGGGTTGAAGCCCAGGCCCAGCTCGTCTTCGATGAAGGCGCGGGCGTTGGCTTCCCAGTCGATCTCGGGGTAGGCCGACAGGTGCGCGTTGTAGTTGCCGACAGCGCCGTTGATCTTGCCCAGCAGCGGCACGGCAGCGACTTGAGCGATCTGGCGCTCCAGACGGTAAACCACGTTCGCCAGTTCTTTGCCCAGGGTGGTCGGCGAGGCCGGTTGACCGTGGGTGCGCGACAGCATTGGCACGTCGGCGAAGCGGATGGCCAGTTCGCGGATGGCGTTGGCGGTCTGGCGCATCAGCGGCAGCATCACATCATCGCGGCCTTCGCGCAGCATCAGGGCGTGGGACAGGTTGTTGATGTCCTCGCTGGTGCAGGCAAAGTGGATGAACTCGCTGACCTTGGCCAGTTCCGGCAGCTTGGCCGCTTGCTCTTTGAGCAGGTATTCGATGGCTTTGACGTCGTGGTTGGTGGTGCGCTCGATCTCCTTGACACGCTCGGCGTGCTCCAGAGAGAAGTTTTCCGCCAGGGTATTGAGCACAGCGTTGGCTTCGGCGGAGAACGCCGGCACTTCGCTGATGGCAGGGTGAGCGGCCAGGCGCTGGAGCCAGCGCACTTCAACCAGAACGCGGGCACGGATCAGGCCGTACTCGCTGAAAATTGGGCGCAGGGCCTGGGTTTTGCCGGCGTAGCGGCCGTCAACAGGGGAAACCGCAGTGAGCGAAGAAAGCTGCATGGGGTGTTCTCGGACAGTCGGGCAACGAAATGGGGCGCGTATCATACATGAAAAAATCCGCCGGTCCGTCGCCAACTGACCGGCGTATTACGCGTATTGCTTGGTTCGGGTCTTTCGATGCGAGTTATTCGTTACGCATCAACGGGTAAAGCTCTTTGAGCAATTTGCGGCGACTGATCACCAGCTGCCAGCGATGCCCCCCCAATTGCCGCCAAAGGCGGGCAGAACGAATGCCGGCGAGCAGCAGGGCGCGAATTTTCGAGGCGTTGCTCGGTTGTTGCAGATTGCGCATGTCGCCGTGGACCTGGATGCGTTGGCGCAGGGTGCTCAAGGTGTCCTGATACAGCGCGCCGCACGCGGCGATCACGTTTTCGTGGGCCGGGCCGAAATGTTCGACCTGGGACTGAATCTGCGGCAGGCGTTTGCCGATCACTTCGAGCATGTCGTCGCGCTTGGCCAGCTGACGCTCAAGACCGAGCATCGCCAAGGCATAGCGCAGTGGTTCGCGCTGCAGGGCGCTCGGGTCGCGTTCGAGAGCGCCGATCAGGGCGCGATAGCCTTCGCGCAGGTTGATGTCGTCGCCACCATAGACTTCCAGCGTGTCCTTGGGGTCGCGAATCAGCAGGCTGCCGAGCATGCAGGTCAGGCCCGCCTCGTTGGTCTGGCCGGTCTTGGCGATCCTGTCCACCAGCACGGCGGCGAGAAACACGCCGCCCAATGCTGTCAATTGCTCCTGAATGGGGTTCATATGGCCTGGCCCTTGCTCGTCCACGGCTCTGCAACTTCGATCACGCCGCCACCGAGGCAGATTTCACCGTCGTAGAACACCACGGACTGGCCTGGTGTGACCGCGCGTTGTGGATCATCAAAAACCGCGCGATATCCGCTGGCGGTTTTTTCCAGGGTGCACGGCTGGTCACTCTGGCGATAACGAACCTTGGCGGTCAGCTTGCGCGGCTGGCTCAGGTCGATCGGGTTGACCCAGTAGATGTCTGAGGCGAGCAGGGCGCGAGAGAACAGCCATGGGTGATCATTGCCCTGGCCAACGATCAGTTCGTTGTGTTCCAGGTCCTTGATCAGCACGTACCACGGCTCGTCGCTGGCGTCTTTCAAGCCGCCAATGCCCAGGCCCTGTCGCTGGCCGATGGTGTGGTACATCAAGCCGTGGTGACGACCGATGATTTCGCCTTCGGTGGTCTTGATTTCGCCCGGTTGCGCTGGCAGGTACTGCTTGAGGAAGTCGCTGAAGCGGCGTTCACCGATAAAGCAGATTCCGGTGGAATCCTTTTTCTTGGCGGTCGCCAGCTCGTATTTCTCGGCAATCGCACGAACCTGCGGTTTTTCCAGCTCACCGACCGGGAACAGGGTCTTGGCGATCTGCTCTCCGCCCACGGCGTGCAGGAAGTAGCTCTGGTCCTTGTTCGGGTCCAGGCCCTTGAGCAGTTCGGTACGGCCGTCGATGTCGCGGCGACGCACGTAGTGGCCGGTGGCGATCAGGTCGGCGCCAAGCACCATGGCGTAGTCGAGGAACGCCTTGAACTTGATCTCGCGGTTGCACAGGATGTCCGGGTTCGGCGTGCGTCCGGCCTTGTATTCGGCCAGGAAGTGCTCGAATACGTTGTCCCAGTACTCGGCGGCGAAATTGGCGGTGTGCAGCTTGATGCCAATCTTGTCGCACACGGCCTGGGCGTCCGCCAGGTCGTCCATGGCGGTGCAGTATTCCGTTCCATCGTCTTCTTCCCAGTTCTTCATGAACAGGCCTTCCACCTCATAACCCTGCTCGATCAGCAGGAGGGCAGAAACGGAAGAGTCCACGCCGCCGGACATGCCGACAATGACGCGCTTCTTTTGTGTGTCAGAAGGGGCTGGATCACGCATAGGGATTTAATGAGTGTCTTGAAAAAGGACGCGATTCTATCAGGCTGGAGCCTGCATGGCTAAAGAGAAGGGCGGATCAATTCGAGGCCAAAGTGTGGGCCTGCCAGATAGTCGTCGATGCAACGGATGATCAGCTCGCTGCGCCAGGTGTCGCGCTGCTCGATTAATTCCTCACGGGTCAACCACTTGGCCCCGACGATGCCGTCGTCCAGTTGGTAATCGGGGTGGTGTTTCAGTGGTTTGGCAATGAAGCAGACCCGCTGGTAGGTCACGCCGTTGCTCGGGGCGGTGTAGAGGTAAATACCTACGACGCCGGTTGCTTCGACATCCCAGCCGGTTTCTTCGAGGGTTTCGCGCACAGCGGCCTCGGTGAGGGTTTCGTTCGGGTCCAGGTGGCCAGCGGGCTGGTTGAGTACCACTCGCCCGTGCTTAAGCTCCTCGACCATCAGGAAGCGGCCGTTGTCTTCGACGATGGTGGCGACGGTGATGTGGGGTTTCCAGTCCATGAGATGTCCTCAATTCTGATGTTGAAATACAAACCTGTAGGAGCCGGCTTGCTGGCGATAGCGGCGTATCAGTCAACGAAGATATGAATGATAAACCGCTATCGCCAGCAAGCCGGCTCCTACAAGGGGGGGGCGTAGATCCCCACAAACACAAACCCCGGCACGGGGCCGGGGTTTGTGATGTTCCCTTACAACCTTACACCAGCGCAGCAACTGCCGCGTTGAAGGTCGCGCTCGGGCGCATGGCCTTGCTGATCAGCTCGGCGTCGGCGTGGTAGTAACCGCCGATGTCGACTGGCTTGCCCTGAACGGCGTTGAGTTCGGCAACGATAGTCGCCTCGTTCTCGGTCAGGGTTTTGGCCAGGGTCGCGAACTGCGCTTGCAGTGCCGCGTCTTCGGTCTGGGCAGCCAGGGCTTGAGCCCAGTACAGCGCCAGGTAGAAGTGGCTGCCGCGGTTGTCGATGTTGCCGACTTTGCGCGATGGCGACTTGTTGTTGTCCAGGAACTGGCCAGTGGCCTGATCCAGGGTCTTGGCCAGAACCAGCGCCTTGGGGTTGTTGTAGTTCACGCCCAGGTGCTCGAGTGAGGCGGCCAGGGCCAGGAACTCACCCAGGGAATCCCAGCGCAGGAAGTTTTCTTCCAGCAGCTGCTGAACGTGCTTCGGTGCCGAACCGCCAGCGCCGGTTTCGAACAGGCCACCGCCGTTCATCAGCGGCACGATCGACAGCATCTTGGCGCTGGTGCCCAGTTCCATGATCGGGAACAGGTCAGTCAGGTAGTCGCGCAAAACGTTGCCGGTCACCGAGATGGTGTCCTTGCCGTCGCGGGTGCGTTGCAGGGTGAATTTCATTGCGTCGACCGGCGCCATGATCTGGATGTCCAGACCGGCAGTGTCGTGATCCTTCAGGTAAGCCTGAACTTTCTCGATCACTACGCCGTCGTGGGCGCGCATCGGGTCCAGCCAGAAAATCGCTGGAGTGCTGCTTGCGCGAGCACGGTTGACGGCCAGCTTGACCCAGTCCTGGATCGGCGCGTCTTTGGTCTGGCACATGCGGAAGATGTCGCCGGCTTCAACCGACTGTTCCATCAGCAGGTTGCCCTTGCTGTCGGTGACGCGAACAACGCCGTCAGCCTTGATCTGGAAAGTCTTGTCGTGGGAACCGTACTCTTCGGCTTTCTTCGCCATCAGGCCAACGTTCGGCACGCTGCCCATGGTGGTCGGATCGAACGCGCCGTTGGCTTTGCAATCTTCGATCACGGCCTGGTAGATGGTGGCGTAGCAGCGATCCGGGATCACAGCCTTGGTGTCGTGCAGCTGGCCGTCGGTGCCCCACATCTTGCCGGAGTCACGGATCATGGCTGGCATCGAGGCGTCGACGATGACGTCGCTCGGCACGTGCAGGTTGGTGATGCCTTTGTCGGAGTTGACCATCGCCAGCGATGGACGAACAGCGTAGACCGCTTGAATGTCAGCTTCGATCTGCGCTTGCTGCTCGGCCGGAAGGGCCTTGATGCGAGCGTACAGGTCGCCGATGCCGTTGTTCAGGTTGAAGCCGATCTGTGCCAGCACGTCAGCGTGCTTGGTCAGTGCGTCTTTATAGAACTCGGCAACGATCTGGCCGAACATGATCGGGTCGGAGACCTTCATCATGGTGGCTTTCAGGTGAACCGACAGCAGCACGCCTTGTGCCTTGGCGTCTTCGATTTCGGCCGCGATGAAGCTGCGCAGGGCGTTTTTGCTCAGTACCGCGCAATCGAGGATCTCACCGGCTTGTACGGTGGTTTTTGCTTTCAGGACGGTGGTGGTGCCGTCTTGAGCGATCAGCTCGATTTTCACAGCGTCAGCGGCTTCGATCAGGGCAGCTTTTTCGCTGCCGTAGAAATCACCGGTGCTCATGTGCGCGATGTGGGACTTGGAGTCCTTGGCCCAGGCGCCCATTTTGTGCGGGTGCTTGCGAGCGTAGTTTTTGACCGACAGCGGAGCGCGGCGATCGGAGTTGCCTTCGCGCAGAACCGGGTTCACGGCGCTGCCCTTGATTTTGTCGTAGCGGGCCTTGGCTTCTTTGTCGGCGTCGCTGGTGACGGTTTCAGGGTAGTCCGGCAGTGCGAAGCCTTGAGCTTGCAGCTCTTTGATCGCGGCTTGCAGTTGCGGAACCGAGGCGCTGATGTTTGGCAATTTGATGATGTTGGCTTCAGGCGTAACGGCCAGAGCGCCCAGTTCGGCGAGGTGGTCGGCTACGGCTTTGTCACCCAGTTGCTCGGGGAAGCTGGCCAGGATGCGCCCTGCAAGAGAGATATCGCGGGTTTCCACGGCGATATCAGCCGAGGCGGTGAAAGCCTCTACGATAGGCAACAGTGAATAGGTGGCGAGGGCAGGAGCTTCGTCGGTGAAGGTATAGATGATCTTCGAGCGGGTGGGCATATTCGGATTAACTCTCTCTTCTTTGCTAAAGCGTGCGCAGAAACTCGAGGTGCGCCGGGTAAGCGCGTTCGTTCAAAGTCATCCATGAGCCGAATATCGAGATTTCGTTGCTGTGATGTTGGGTGCATCAGTAGGGCGTCAAGTAGCCGGACTGCGATAACAGACCGGCTCATCTGGCTGAAACACTCGTCATAGAGCTGTTCAGTCCATCGTGACCCTTTAGTCAGCGGCGGCATTATACATAGGTTGCTGGCAATCTGCCGATGGTTCATACACGACAAATATCGTCCATTGGTCTAAAGGTCGCAGGGGCGAACCAGGCGCAATGTCACTCGTCGTGCTCGCTTTTGGCATTTTTCCCTTTGCTTTCAGGCTTGTAGCGCGCCAGTTGTGCGGGTTGGCAGCAGATGGGCGGAACATAGGGTTTGCGCGCCGATTTAACTGGGTTACGCTCGAACCAAGCCAGATGTTCAATCCAATCAATGGAGTTCAGCATGGGTTACAAGAAGATTCAGGTTCCAGCCGTCGGCGACAAAATCACCGTCAATGCAGACCATTCTCTCAATGTTCCTAATAACCCGATCATCCCCTTCATCGAAGGCGACGGCATTGGTGTCGACATCAGCCCGGTCATGATCAAGGTTGTCGATGCTGCTGTTAAGAAGGCTTACGGTGGCGAGCGCAAGATTTCCTGGATGGAAGTGTACGCCGGGGAGAAAGCGACTCAGGTTTACGATCAGGACACCTGGCTGCCTCAGGAAACCCTGGACGCAGTCAAGGATTACGTGGTTTCCATCAAGGGCCCGCTGACCACCCCGGTCGGTGGCGGTATTCGATCCCTTAACGTGGCCCTGCGCCAGCAACTCGACCTGTACGTTTGCCTGCGCCCGGTTCGCTGGTTCGAAGGCGTGCCAAGCCCGGTGAAGAAGCCAGGTGACGTCGACATGACGATCTTTCGCGAGAACTCCGAAGATATCTACGCCGGTATCGAGTGGAAAGCCGGTTCGCCGGAAGCGACCAAGGTCATCAAGTTCCTCAAAGAGGAAATGGGGGTCACCAAGATCCGTTTCGACGAAAACTGCGGCATCGGCGTCAAGCCGGTTTCGCTGCAAGGCACCAAGCGTCTGGCGCGCAAGGCCCTGCAATATGTGGTCGACAATGATCGCGACTCGCTGACTATCGTGCACAAAGGCAACATCATGAAGTTCACCGAAGGTGCCTTCAAGGAGTGGGCCTACGAAGTGGCGGCTGAAGAGTTCGGTGCGACCCTGCTCGACGGTGGTCCGTGGATGCAATTCAAGAACCCGAAAACCGGCAAGAACGTCATCGTCAAGGATGCCATCGCCGACGCCATGCTCCAGCAGATCCTGCTGCGCCCGGCCGAGTACGATGTGATCGCGACCCTGAACCTGAACGGCGACTACCTTTCTGACGCCCTGGCGGCGGAAGTGGGCGGTATCGGTATCGCGCCGGGGGCCAACCTGTCCGACACCGTGGCGATGTTCGAGGCCACCCACGGTACTGCGCCGAAGTACGCCGGCAAGGACCAGGTCAATCCGGGGTCGCTGATCCTGTCCGCTGAAATGATGCTGCGTCACATGGGCTGGACCGAAGCAGCCGACCTGATCATCAAGGGCACCAACGGCGCAATTTCCGCCAGGACCGTGACCTATGACTTCGAACGTCTGATGGAAGGCGCGAAGCTGGTTTCCTCTTCCGGCTTCGGCGATGCGTTGATCTCGCACATGTAAGCAAGCAACAGGCGCACAAAAACCGCCCGATTCAGTTGATGGATTCGGGCGGTTTTTTTTGACTGGATGACGGTGCGGTCTTAGGCCGTCACGGTCTGTTGCTCGGCAGGTGTCGTGATTGTCGAAGCCTCTACAGGGTTGCCGATGTTGACGGCATGCAAGCCTTTTGGCCCCTGGATGATTTCGAAGGTGACAACCTGGCCGGCTTTCAGTGTTCTATAACCATCCATTTGAATGGCTGAATAGTGGGCAAACAGGTCTTCTGTCTTGCCGTCCTCGTTAATGAAACCGTAACCCTTGGCGTTGTTGAACCATTTGACCTTGCCGCTGACCTTGACGCCTGACATACCCAACTCCCTCTGCAACAGACTCCATCACTGGAGTATCATCCAGTTTATCCGCAGTCACTTCTTAGAAAAAAGTTGACTCCGCGGACCTTTTTTACCCACTGTGGGCTCTATTGGTTGTAACACCGTTTTGCCGATAGTCAAGGTGACCAGGCAGTCGGAGTTGAAATCGTCCAGGGCCGCCCCCACCACTGTA
Organism: Pseudomonas sp. P1.8; assembly: GCF_001269805.1. Taxonomy (NCBI): domain Bacteria; kingdom Pseudomonadati; phylum Pseudomonadota; class Gammaproteobacteria; order Pseudomonadales; family Pseudomonadaceae; genus Pseudomonas; species Pseudomonas sp. P1.8. The sequence goes on along the minus strand of NZ_LHVM01000017.1, from coordinate 31,125 downwards.
TTTGCACAACTGACGAACCTTTCTTTCCATGCATGCAATCAGCCAGATTCGACTAACATTCAATCAGGATCGCCCGACTCTCCAGAAAGATCGCCCGGAGGAACACGACGACGATTCCGCAGGCATTGCTGTTCAGGAGGCCAAGCCTGCACTCCAGGCGCCGCCCATGTACAAGGTGGTTTTGTTTAATGATGACTACACACCGATGGATTTCGTCGTCGAAGTGCTCGAGGTGTTTTTTAACCTGAATCGCGAGCTGGCGACCAAGGTCATGCTGGCCGTCCATACCGAAGGACGGGCAGTATGTGGAGTGTTTACCCGCGACATCGCCGAGACCAAGGCCATGCAGGTCAACCAGTACGCCAGGGAAAGCCAGCATCCGCTACTCTGTGAAATCGAGAAGGACGGTTAATCGCCGACCACTTGGGTATGAGGTGAAGCTATGTTAAACCGCGAGCTCGAAGTCACCCTCAATCTTGCCTTCAAGGAAGCCCGTTCGAAGCGTCATGAGTTCATGACCGTCGAGCACCTCCTGCTGGCCCTATTGGATAATGAGGCTGCCGCCACCGTTTTACGTGCGTGCGGCGCAAACCTCGACAAACTCAAGCATGACCTGCAGGAGTTCATCGACTCCACCACGCCATTGATCCCCGTACACGACGAGGATCGTGAAACCCAGCCAACCCTGGGCTTCCAGCGTGTACTGCAACGTGCTGTGTTTCACGTACAGAGCTCGGGCAAGCGTGAAGTGACTGGCGCCAATGTGCTGGTCGCAATCTTCAGTGAGCAAGAGAGTCAGGCGGTGTTCCTGCTGAAACAGCAGAGCGTTGCGCGCATTGATGTCGTCAACTACATCGCCCACGGTATTTCCAAAGTGCCGGGGCATGGCGATCACTCTGAAGGTGAACAAGATATGCAGGACGACGAGGGCGGTGAGTCTTCTTCTTCAGGCAATCCTCTGGATGCTTATGCCAGCAACTTGAACGAACTTGCGCGCCAGGGTCGTATTGATCCGCTGGTGGGGCGTGAGCTGGAAGTCGAGCGCGTCGCGCAGATCCTGGCGCGTCGCCGCAAAAACAACCCGCTGCTGGTGGGCGAGGCGGGCGTGGGTAAAACCGCGATTGCCGAAGGTCTGGCCAAACGCATTGTCGATAACCAGGTGCCGGATTTGCTGGCCAACAGCGTGGTGTATTCCCTCGATCTGGGGGCGTTACTGGCCGGTACCAAATATCGTGGCGATTTCGAGAAGCGCTTCAAGGCATTGCTCAATGAGCTGAAAAAACGCCCACAGGCGATTCTCTTTATCGACGAGATTCACACCATTATTGGTGCGGGCGCTGCATCCGGCGGCGTCATGGACGCTTCGAACCTGCTCAAGCCGTTGCTCTCGTCGGGTGATATTCGCTGCATTGGTTCTACCACCTTTCAGGAGTTTCGCGGGATCTTCGAGAAGGACCGTGCCTTGGCCCGGCGCTTCCAGAAGGTCGATGTGTCGGAGCCTTCGGTGGAGGACACCATTGGCATTCTGCGAGGCCTGAAAGGGCGTTTCGAGAGTCATCACAACATCGAATACAGTGATGAAGCCCTGCGCGCAGCGGCCGAACTGGCGTCGCGTTACATCAATGATCGTCATATGCCCGACAAGGCCATTGATGTCATCGATGAGGCGGGTGCCTATCAGCGTCTGCAGCCGGTGGAAAAGCGCGTTAAACGCATTGAAGTGCCTCAGGTCGAGGATATCGTTGCGAAGATCGCTCGAATTCCGCCAAAACACGTCACCAGCTCCGATAAAGAGCTGTTGCGTAACCTTGAGCGTGACTTGAAGTTGACCGTGTTTGGTCAGGACGCCGCGATCGACTCCTTGGCGACCGCGATCAAGCTGTCCCGTGCCGGTCTCAAGTCACCTGACAAGCCCGTCGGTTCGTTCCTGTTCGCCGGGCCTACCGGTGTCGGTAAAACCGAAGCGGCGCGTCAACTGGCCAAGGCGTTGGGTGTCGAGCTGGTTCGTTTTGACATGTCCGAGTACATGGAGCGGCACACCGTTTCGCGTTTGATCGGCGCGCCTCCTGGCTATGTCGGGTTCGATCAGGGCGGTCTACTGACCGAGGCCATCACCAAGCAACCTCATTGCGTGCTGCTGCTCGATGAAATCGAGAAGGCGCATCCGGAAGTCTTCAACCTGCTGTTGCAGGTCATGGATCACGGTACGCTGACCGACAACAACGGGCGCAAGGCGGATTTCCGTAACGTGATCGTCATCATGACGACCAACGCCGGTGCCGAGACCGCAGCTCGTGCTTCGATTGGTTTCACCTATCAGGATCACTCCTCCGATGCTATGGAAGTGATCAAGAAGAGCTTCACGCCGGAATTCCGCAACCGTCTGGACACCATTATCCAGTTTGGTCGCCTCAGTCATGAGGTTATCAAGAGCGTGGTGGACAAGTTCCTTACCGAGCTCCAGGCGCAACTGGAAGACAAGCGTGTGCTGCTGGAAGTCACCGATGCCGCTCGCGGCTGGCTGGCGGCTGGCGGTTACGACTCGGCGATGGGGGCTCGACCTATGGCTCGCCTGATCCAGGACAAGATCAAGCGTCCGCTGGCCGAAGAGATTCTCTTTGGCGAACTCGCCGAACATGGCGGTGTGGTGCACATCGACATCAAGGACGGCGAACTGACGTTCGAGTTCGAGACGACAGCCGAGATGGCCTGACGTTTAGAGGAAAAACAAAAGGCGCCGAGAGGCGCCTTTTTGTTGTCTGCCGCTCCCCCTGTAGGAGCGAGCTTGCTCGCGAAGAACATCAGAACAACTCGGGCATCCAGGCAGTCCGCGTCATCGTTAACCACCATCGCGAGCATGCTCGCGCCTACAGGATTGTCGTGTAAACAATCTGCAAACAAAAACGCCCGGCATAAGCCGGGCGTTTTGTATTGACTTGATTAGCGAGCGCGGTAAGTGATGCGCCCTTTGCTCAAGTCATAGGGCGTCAGCTCGACGCGCACTTTGTCGCCGGTAAGAATACGGATGTAGTTCTTGCGCATCTTGCCGGAGATGTGCGCGGTTACGACGTGCCCATTTTCCAACTCCACACGAAACATGGTGTTGGGCAGGGTGTCGACGACAGTGCCTTCCATTTCGAAGCTGTCTTCTTTCGACATGCAGTAAAGCCCTCGGTGTCCAATGAATGGCCCGGTGCAACTGCGCCAGGCAAAAGCGGCGTGCATTGTGCCCGAAAAATGGGGTTTAAGCCAAGGGGTTTAGGGGCTGCCCTAATTTAGAACCACCCAACGCTGATTAATCAGCAGTTCGATGGGTCGATATTGCGTCTTGTAATTCATTTTTTTGCAGTTTTTGATCCAGTAACCGAGATAAACCGCTTCCAGTCCCAGTCGATGGGCCTCGGCGATTTGCCAGAGGATCGCGTAGCGTCCCAGGCTGCGGCGTTCTTCCGCGGGTTCGTAGAAGGTGTAGACCGCGGACATTCCGTTCGGCAGCAAATCGGTGACGGCGATGGCCAGCAACCGGCCGTCGAGGCGGAATTCGTAGAACCGGGAAAACGGCAGGTCGCGCACCAGGAATGTCGAAAACTGGTCGCGACTTGGCGGGTACATGTCGCCATCGGCGTGACGCTGTTCGATGTAGCGCTGGTAGAGGTCGAAGTATTCTTCGCTGAATCCTGGCTTGGCCGGCCGTACCTGCAAATCGGCGTTGCGCTTGAAGATGCGTTTCTGTTGCCGATTGGGTGTGAATTGCGCCACGGGAATGCGTGCCGGCACGCACGCGTTGCAATTCTGGCAATGCGGCCGATAGAGGTGATCGCCGCTGCGACGGAAACCCATCTCCGACAGATCTGCATAGACATGCACATCCATGGGCTGGCTAGGGTCGAGGAACAAGGTAGTGGCCTGCTCCTCGGGCAGATAACTGCAAGAGTGCGGCTGAGTGGCATAGAACTTCAAACGCGCCAACTCGGTCATGATCAACCCTCGGGATAATGCTTTTGAATAAGTGTAAGCCACCTGCGCAAAAGACGCTCAGCAAACCCAGTTGGCATGGTTGGGTTGGTCAAGGTGCCTGGCCAGAAAATCGGCAAACTCTCGGCGGGGTATCGCCCGGGCGCCCAGGCTATGCAGATGATCGGTCGGCATCTGGCAATCGATCAACACAAAACCCGAGTCTTTCAGATGTCGGACCAGTGTGGCAAAGCCGAATTTCGAGGCGTTATCGGCGCGGCTGAACATGGACTCGCCGAAAAACAATTGGCCCATCGCAAGCCCGTACAGTCCGCCGACGAGTTCATCGCCATCCCAGACTTCCACCGAATGCGCGTGCCCGCGCCGGTGCAGTTCGATGTAGGCGTCTTGCATGGCCTCAGTGATCCAGGTGCCATCCGCGTAATCCCGGGGCGCAGCGCAAGCGCGAATGACGGCAGCAAAATCTTCGTCAAAGGTCACTTGATAACGTTGTTGGCGCAATAGCTTGCTGAGGCTGCGCGAAACGTGCAATTCGTCGGGAAATAGAACGGTGCGCGGATCCGGCGACCACCAGAGAATCGGCTGGCCTTCGGAAAACCAAGGGAAGCAGCCGTGGCGATAAGCCGAGATCAACCGATCGGCAGACAGATCGCCACCGGCAGCCAGCAGCCCGTTGGGGTCGCGCATGGCTTTTTCCAGCGGTGGGAAGTGCAAGGTGTTGCGTTGTAACCAAGTCAGCATGGCGTCCGGGCTTGCAGAAGGGGAGGGCAGTGGCGGGTGTTGGCCCGCCATTAAGTTTGCCTTCAAACGGTTGGAATGTCGTCGAGGTATTTTTCAGCGTCCAGTGCCGCCATGCAACCCGCCCCGGCCGAGGTGACGGCTTGGCGGTAGACATGGTCAGCCACATCGCCGGCGGCAAATACCCCGGCGATGGCCGTGGCGGTGGCGTCGCCTTCGCTGCCGCCCTTGACCAGCAGATAGCCGTCACGCATTTCCAGTTGCCCAGTGAACAGATCGGTGTTGGGTTTATGGCCGATGGCGATAAACACCCCGGCCAGCGGCAGTTCCTGGGTTTCACCTGTGTGGCTGTCCCGCAGACGCGCGCCGGTGACGCCACTGGCATCGCCGAGTACTTCGTCAAGATTCTGGTTCCAGTGCAGGCGGACATTGCCGTTGGTGGCTTTTTCGAAGAGTTTGTCCTGGAGGATTTTCTCCGAACGCAGCTTGTCGCGGCGGTGAATCAAATGCACTTCCTTGGCGATGTTCGACAGGTACAGGGCTTCTTCTACGGCCGTGTTGCCACCGCCTACCACCGCGACCACCTGATTGCGATAAAAGAAGCCATCACAGGTTGCGCAGGCCGATACGCCCTTGCCGGCAAATGCTTCTTCGGACGGCAAGCCCAGGTATTGCGCCGAAGCACCGGTAGCAATGATCAAGGCGTCGCAGGTGTAAGTACCGCCATCGCCGATCAATTCGAACGGCCGCTGTTGCAACTTGGCGGTATGGATGTGGTCGTAAACGATCTCTGTGGCAAAGCGCTCGGCGTGTTTTTGCATGCGTTCCATCAGGGCCGGGCCGGTGAGTCCTTCGACATCACCTGGCCAGTTGTCGACCTCGACGGTGGTGGTGAGCTGGCCACCTGCCTGTATCCCGGTGATGACAACGGGTTTGAGGTTGGCGCGGGCGGCATATACGGCTGCGCTGTAACCGGCGGGGCCGGAACCCAGGATAATCAGGCGGTGATGCTGTGCTTCGATCATAAAAACACCTCATAAGCCTTTGTCACAAAAGAGAATGCATGCTCAAATTGAAGGGCATGTCATAGGCTGTTGACTATGCTACACCCAAGGGTCTCAAGCATGGCGTCGTGCGTACAAACCCGTACAATGCCCAGCGTGCTGGATATATTCAGTGCGTACCGTGTTTATAAAAACCGCAGCGTAGTGTTAAAAGTAGTCCCGGTTGCGCGCGTTAACTTTTTTACCTGCCTGGATTGGGCAGTTTTTTGGCCGTTTATAGTCATTCAACAGATGGACGCGCCCTTGGCGCAGGAAAAGAAGCGTTTTGAAGAAATCCACCGCAGCACCTAAACCAGCCGTCGTTCCGCTCTGGCGCCAGCACTTGCACTACCGACTCAAGGAAGGTGCGCTGATCGCCATCGGCGCCCTGTGCCTGTTCCTGATGATGGCCTTGCTGACCTACGGCAAGGACGATCCGGGCTGGAGCCATAACAGCAAGATCGACGATGTTCAGAACTTCGGTGGTCCCGCGGGCTCCTACAGCGCCGACATTCTGTTCATGGTGCTCGGTTACTTCGCTTACATCTTCCCGCTGTTGCTGGCGATCAAGGCCTATCAGATCTTCCGCCAGCGCCACGAACCGTGGCAGTGGAGCGGCTGGCTGTTCTCGTGGCGTCTGATCGGGCTGGTCTTCCTTGTCCTGTCTGGTGCCGCTCTGGCCCATATCCACTTCCATGCCGCCACCGGTCTGCCGGCCGGTGCGGGCGGTGCGCTGGGTGAAAGCCTCGGCGACCTGGCCAGGAATGCGTTGAATATCCAGGGCAGCACCTTGCTGTTCATTGCTCTGTTCCTGTTCGGCCTGACCGTGTTCACCGATCTGTCGTGGTTCAAGGTGATGGACGTCACCGGCAAGATCACCCTTGACCTGTTCGAGCTGTTCCAGAGCGCGGCCAATCGCTGGTGGGCTGCCCGTACCGAACGCAAGCAACTGGTCGCGCAATTGCGTGAAGTCGACGAGCGCGTGGATGAAGTGGTCGCCCCGAGCGTCACCGACAAACGCGAGCAGGCCAAGGTCAAGGAACGCCTGATCGAGCGCGAGCAGGCCCTGAGCAAGCACATGTCCGAGCGCGAGAAGCAGGTGCCACCGGTCATTGCGCCAGCGCCGCCAAAGCCCGCAGCGCCGAGCAAGCGGGTCGAAAAAGAGAAGCAGGCGCCATTGTTCGTCGACAGTGCCGTGGAAGGCACCTTGCCACCGATCTCGATTCTCGATCCCGCGGAAAAGAAACAACTCAACTATTCGCCTGAATCCCTGGCCGCGGTCGGTCACCTGCTGGAAATCAAGCTCAAGGAATTCGGTGTCGAAGTTACCGTGGATTCGATTCACCCGGGTCCGGTGATCACCCGTTACGAGATCCAGCCGGCGGCCGGGGTCAAGGTCAGCCGTATTTCCAACCTGGCCAAAGACCTTGCGCGCTCCCTGGCCGTCACCAGCGTGCGTGTAGTGGAAGTGATTCCGGGCAAGACCACGGTCGGTATCGAGATTCCCAACGAAGACCGGCAGATCGTGCGTTTCTCCGAAGTTCTGTCGACCCCCGAGTACGACAACTTCAAATCCCCGGTCACCCTGGCCCTGGGTCATGACATCGGCGGCAAGCCAGTCATCACCGATCTTGCGAAAATGCCGCACTTGCTGGTGGCCGGTACCACCGGTTCCGGTAAGTCGGTGGGTGTGAACGCGATGATCCTGTCGATTCTGTTCAAGTCCGGCCCGGAAGACGCCAAGCTGATCATGATTGACCCGAAAATGCTTGAGCTGTCGATCTACGAAGGCATTCCGCACTTGTTGTGCCCGGTGGTCACCGACATGAAGGACGCCGCCAACGCCCTGCGTTGGAGCGTTGCCGAAATGGAACGCCGCTACAAGCTGATGGCCAAGATGGGGGTGCGAAACCTGTCGGGCTTCAACGCCAAGGTCAAGGAAGCCCAGGACGCCGGCGAGCCGTTGAGCGATCCGCTGTACAAGCGCGAAAGCATCCACGACGAAGCGCCTTTGTTGCAAAAGCTGCCGACCATCGTAGTCGTGGTCGACGAATTCGCCGACATGATGATGATCGTCGGCAAGAAGGTTGAAGAACTGATTGCCCGTATCGCCCAGAAGGCCCGTGCGGCCGGTATCCACTTGATCCTCGCGACCCAGCGTCCGTCGGTTGACGTGATCACCGGTCTGATCAAGGCCAACATTCCGACCCGCATGGCGTTCCAGGTGTCGAGCAAGATCGACTCGCGGACCATCATCGACCAGGGTGGCGCCGAGCAACTGCTGGGTCACGGTGACATGTTGTACATGCCGCCGGGCACCAGCCTGCCGATTCGTGTCCACGGTGCTTTCGTTTCCGACGATGAAGTTCACCGCGTGGTAGAAGCCTGGAAACTGCGGGGCGCGCCGGAATACAACGACGACATCCTCAACGGCGTTGAAGAGGCGGGCAGCGGCTTTGAAGGCAGCAGCGGTGGCGGCGACGGCGATGATCCAGAGGCTGACGCGCTATATGACGAAGCCGTGCAGTTCGTGCTGGAAAGCCGTAGAGCCTCCATTTCCGCGGTTCAGCGCAAGCTGAAAATCGGTTACAACCGCGCCGCGCGCATGATCGAAGCCATGGAAATGGCCGGGGTCGTGACGTCCATGAACACCAATGGTTCGCGTGAAGTCCTGGCCCCGGGCCCGGTACGCGACTGATCCGGTTTTGAAAGGGGTGGCGTCCCTGGCGCCGCCCGCACTCCCACGAATGTTATGAGGACTCCCATGCGTCTGATCCGCATGCTGTTGCTGCCGGTACTGGCTTTGACCACACTCTCGGCCCACGCTGATGACAAGGATGTGGCACGCCTGACTCAATTACTGGAAAAATCCCAGACCCTGACGGCACGTTTCTCTCAACTGACCCTTGATGGCACCGGCACCCAGTTGCAGGAAACCGCTGGCGAGATGTCGTTGCAGCGTCCAGGCCTGTTCTATTGGCACACCAATGCGCCGGCGGAACAGACCATGGTCTCCGACGGCAAGAAGGTCACCCTGTGGGACCCGGATCTTGAGCAGGCGACCATCAAGAACCTCGATCAGCGCCTGACCCAGACCCCGGCTCTGCTGCTGTCCGGTGACGTGTCCAAGATCAGCCAGAGCTTCGACATCAGCGCCAAGGAAGCCGGCGGCGTGATCGACTTCACTTTGAAGCCGAAAACCAAGGACACCCTGTTCGACAGCCTGCGCTTGTCGTTCCGCAACGGCCTGGTCAACGACATGCAACTGATCGACAGCGTCGGCCAGCGTACTAATATTTTGTTCACCGGGGTCAAGGCCAACGAGCCGATCCCGGCGTCGAAATTCAAGTTTGACATCCCCAAGGGTGCCGACGTGATCCAAGAGTAAGACGCAAATCCCTGTAGGAGCGAGCCTGCTCGCGATGGACGTTAACGATAACGCTGGCAGCCTGACACTCAGCGTTGTCCTTGAGTTCATCGCGAGCAAGCTCGCTCCTACAGTGGAGACGGTGTTTAATTGAGGTTTCAGAGATAGTCATGGACCTGTTTCGCAGCGCCCCCATCGCCCAGCCCTTGGCCGCCCGTCTGCGCGCTGCCAACCTGGACGAGTACGTCGGTCAGGAGCACGTGCTCGCTCGCGGCAAGCCTTTGCGCGAAGCGCTGGAGCAGGGTGCCCTGCACTCGATGATTTTCTGGGGGCCGCCGGGCGTGGGCAAAACCACGTTGGCGCGATTGCTCGCGGAAGTCTCGGATGCACACTTCGAAACCGTTTCTGCGGTACTGGCCGGGGTCAAGGAGATCCGTCAGGCAGTGGAAATCGCCAAGCAGCAGGCCGGGCAATACGGCAAGCGAACTATCCTGTTCGTTGATGAAGTGCATCGTTTCAACAAGTCGCAGCAGGACGCCTTTCTGCCCTATGTGGAAGACGGCACGCTGATTTTCATCGGTGCAACCACCGAAAACCCCTCGTTCGAACTCAACAACGCCTTGCTGTCCCGAGCCCGTGTGTACGTGCTCAAAAGCCTCGACGAAGCGGCTCTGCGCAAGCTGGTGCAGCGTGCGCTGACCGAAGAGCGCGGCCTGGGTAAACGTAACCTGACCCTCAGCGATGAAGGCTTCCAGATGTTGTTGTCGGCCGCCGATGGCGATGGCCGGCGTTTGCTCAACCTGCTGGAAAACGCCTCGGATCTTGCCGAAGACAACAGCGAGATGGGTGTCGACCTTCTGCAAAGCCTGCTGGGTGATACCCGTCGGCGTTTCGACAAGGGTGGCGAAGCGTTTTATGACCAGATTTCGGCGCTGCATAAATCGGTGCGCGGCTCCAATCCCGATGGCGCGTTGTACTGGTTCGCGCGGATGATCGACGGCGGTTGCGATCCGCTGTACCTCGCCCGGCGCGTAGTGCGCATGGCCAGCGAAGACATCGGCAATGCCGACCCTCGTGCGCTGAGCCTGTGCCTGGCCGCGTGGGAAGTGCAGGAGCGCCTCGGCAGTCCCGAAGGCGAGCTGGCGGTGGCTCAGGCCATTACGTATCTGGCGTGCGCGCCGAAAAGCAACGCGGTGTACATGGGTTTCAAGACCGCCCTGCGCGCCGCCGCCGAACACGGTTCGCTGGAAGTGCCGCTGCACCTGCGCAACGCCCCGACCAAGCTGATGAAGCAATTGGGTTACGGCGACGAATACCGTTACGCCCACGACGAGCCGGATGCCTACGCCGCCGGGGAAGACTATTTTCCGGAGGAACTGGACCCGATCCCGTTCTATCAGCCGGTGCCGCGAGGCCTGGAATTGAAAATCGGCGAGAAGCTCAATCACCTGGCGAAACTCGACCGATTAAGCCCACGGCAGCGGAGAAAATAGTGGTCCCCTTGATCATCGCGGTGTCCATTGGCGGAGTGGCCGGAACATTGTTGCGCTTTGCCACGGGTAACTGGATCAACGCTAATTGGCCGCGGCACTTCTATACGGCGACGCTCGCCGTTAATATCGTGGGCTGTTTGCTGATCGGCGTTCTATACGGTCTGTTTTTGATACGCCCGGAGGTGCCCATCGAGGTGCGCGCCGGGCTGATCGTCGGCTTCCTCGGAGGGCTGACGACTTTTTCATCCTTTTCACTGGATACGGTGCGCCTGCTGGAAAGCGGGCAGGTGCCGCTGGCCCTGGGCTATGCTGCCATCAGCGTATTCGGCGGGCTGCTCGCCACCTGGGCCGGCCTGTCCTTGACCAAACTTTAATAACGAGAGACCGACATGCTCGATTCCAAACTGTTACGTAGCAACCTTCAGGACGTAGCGGACCGCCTGGCATCCCGTGGCTATACCCTGGATGTTGCGCGCATCGAAGCGCTGGAAGAACAGCGCAAGACCGTCCAGACCCGCACCGAAGCACTGCAGGCTGAACGTAATGCGCGCTCCAAATCCATCGGTCAGGCCAAGCAGCGCGGTGAAGACATCGCGCCGCTGATGGCGGACGTCGAGCGCATGGCGGGCGAATTGAGCGCCGGTAAAGTCGAACTGGACGCGATTCAGACCGACCTGGACGCGATCCTGCTGGGTATCCCCAACCTGCCGCACGAATCCGTACCGGTCGGAGCAGACGAGGACGGCAACGTCGAAGTGCGCCGCTGGGGCACGCCGACGGCGTTCGACTTCCCGGTTCAGGACCACGTGGCCCTGGGTGAGAAGTTTGGCTGGCTGGATTTCGAAACCGCCGCCAGGCTGTCCGGCGCCCGTTTCGCCTTGCTGCGCGGGCCGATTGCACGCTTGCATCGCGCCCTGGCGCAATTCATGATCAACCTGCACGTCACCGAGCACGGCTATGAAGAGGCGTACACGCCTTATCTGGTCCAGGCACCGGCGCTGCAAGGCACCGGTCAACTGCCGAAATTCGAAGAGGACCTGTTCAAGATTGCACGCGAAGGCGAAGCCGATCTGTACCTGATCCCGACGGCCGAAGTGTCATTGACCAACATCGTTGCCGGCGAAATCGTCGACGCCAAGCAACTGCCGATCAAATTTGTTGCCCACACGCCGTGCTTTCGCAGTGAAGCCGGCGCGTCGGGCCGTGACACTCGCGGCATGATTCGCCAGCACCAGTTCGACAAGGTTGAAATGGTGCAGATCGTCGAGCCGTCGACGTCGATGCAAGCGCTGGAAGGCCTGACCGCCAACGCCGAGAAAGTCCTGCAACTGCTGGAGTTGCCTTACCGCACCCTGGCGCTGTGCACTGGCGACATGGGCTTCAGCGCGGTCAAGACCTACGACCTGGAAGTGTGGATTCCGAGCCAGGACAAGTACCGCGAAATCTCGTCGTGCTCCAACTGCGGCGACTTTCAGGCCCGCCGCATGCAGGCGCGTTTCCGCAATCCGGAAACCGGCAAGCCTGAGCTGGTGCATACCCTGAACGGTTCCGGCCTGGCCGTTGGCCGTACCCTGGTGGCGGTGCTGGAGAACTATCAGCAGGCCGACGGTTCGATCCGTGTGCCTGAGGTCCTCAAGCCGTACATGGGTGGCCTTGAGGTCATCGGCTAAATGAACTATCTGCCGCTGTTTCACAACCTTCGCGGCAGTCGTGTGTTGGTCGTCGGTGGGGGGGAAATTGCCTTGCGCAAATCCCGCCTGCTGGCCGATGCCGGTGCGCTGCTGCGGGTGGTTGCACCTGAAATCGAACCACAACTGCGTGAACTGGTTACCGGCAGCGGTGGCGAGTGCCTGTTGCGTGGCTACGCTGAAGCGGACCTGGATGGTTGCGGGCTGATCATTGCCGCCACCGATGACGAAGCCCTGAACGCACAAGTCTCTGTCGATGCCCATCGGCGTTGCGTGCCGGTCAATGTGGTGGACGCGCCAGCCCTGTGCAGCGTGATCTTCCCGGCCATCGTCGACCGTTCGCCGCTGATCATTGCGGTGTCCAGTGGCGGCGATGCGCCGGTGCTGGCACGTTTGATTCGCGCCAAGATCGAAACCTGGATTCCGTCCACTTACGGCCAGTTGGCCGGTCTGGCGGCGGGTTTCCGCAATCAGGTGAAAAAGCTGTTTCCGGATGTGCAGCAGCGCCGTGCGTTCTGGGAAGATGTTTTCCAGGGACCGATTGCCGACCGCCAACTGGCCGGTCAGGGCGCTGAGGCCGAGCGTTTGCTCCAGGCGAAAATCGAAGGCGAAGCCCCAGTGGCAACCGGTGAGGTTTACCTCGTCGGTGCCGGTCCGGGCGATCCCGATCTGCTGACGTTCCGTGCCTTGCGCCTGATGCAACAAGCCGACGTGGTGCTATACGATCGTCTGGTGGCACCGGCGATTCTGGAGTTGTGCCGTCGCGATGCCGAGCGGGTTTACGTCGGCAAGCGCCGCGCCGATCATGCGGTGCCGCAGGATCAGATCAACCAGCAATTGGTTGACCTGGCCAAGCAAGGCAAGCGTGTGGTGCGGTTGAAGGGCGGTGATCCGTTCATCTTCGGCCGTGGCGGTGAAGAAATCGAAGAGCTGGCGGCCCATGGCATCCCGTTCCAGGTGGTGCCGGGTATCACCGCGGCCAGCGGTTGCGCGGCGTATGCCGGGATTCCGCTGACCCACCGCGACTACGCGCAGTCGGTTCGCTTTGTCACCGGTCACTTGAAGGACGGTTCCACCGATTTGCCGTGGGCCGACCTGGTCGCGCCCGCGCAAACCCTGGTGTTCTACATGGGGCTGGTGGGCCTGCCGAGCATCTGCGAGCAGTTGATCAAGCATGGTCGCGCTGCCGATACCCCGGCGGCGTTGATCCAGCAAGGCACCACGGTCAATCAACGGGTGTTCACCGGTACATTGGCCAACCTGCCTCAACTGGTGGCGGAGCATGAAGTGCATGCGCCAACGCTGGTGATCGTCGGGGAAGTGGTGCAACTGCGCGAGAAACTGGCGTGGTTTGAAGGGGCTCAGGGGCAACTCTGAGTTCTTTGTTGTTTGTTGAAACAGATCGCAGCCTTCGGCAGCTCCTACAGGTGTCAGATCCTGTAGTAGCTGCCGAAGGCTGCGATCTTTTGATCTGAAGCTTTTAACCTCGCTTCCAAACCCCTTTCCCACTCAACCGCTCCCGATCATGGGCGGCGGTGAAATCCTGCGCAGGACCTTTCGGCACGACCCCGGTCGGGTTGATGGTCTTGTGGCTACCGTAGTAGTGATTCTTGATGTGGGTAAAATCCACCGTCTCGGCAACCCCTGGCCACTGGTAAATTTCCCGCAACCAGTTCGACAGGTTCGGATAGTCCGCAATCCGCCGCAGGTTGCACTTGAAGTGCCCGTAGTACACCGCATCGAAGCGAATCAGCGTGGTGAACAGTCGGACGTCCGCTTCGGTCAGGTATTCGCCCGCCAGATAGCGGTTGGCGCTCAGTAACTGTTCCAGATGATCCAGCTCGGCAAACACGTCATCAAAGGCTTCTTCATACGCCTGCTGCGACGTGGCAAAGCCTGCGCGGTACACGCCGTTGTTCACGGTCGGGTAGATCCGATCGTTCAGGGCATCGATCTCACTGCGCAGCGGCGCCGGATAGAAATCCAGGTCATTGCCGGCCAGGTCATCGAAGGCGCTGTTGAACATACGGATGATTTCCGATGATTCATTATTGACGATGCGCTGCAGTTTTTTGTCCCACAGTACCGGCACGGTCACGCGGCCAGTGTAGTCCGCGGTATCGGCGGTGTAGCGCTGGTGCATGAAGTCAAAGTGATCGAGTTTGTCGCCGGTCGAGCCCAGCGTCTGGTCGAAGGTCCAACCGTTTTCCAGCATCAGCCAGCTGACTATCGAGACGTCGATCAGGCTTTCGAGGCCCTTGAGCTTGCGCAAGATCAGTGTGCGATGCGCCCACGGACAGGCGAGGGAAACATAGAGGTGGTAGCGACCTGGCTCGGCCGCAAAGCCACCGACGCCGCTCGGGCCGGGTTGGCCGTCAACGGTAACCCAGTTGCGGCGTTGCGCCTGTTCGCGATTAAACGCGCCGTCCTTGCTGCTCTCGTACCATTTGTCCTGCCAGCGGCCATCGACTAGTAAACCCATGTTCAAGACTCCCGAAACCATTGATCGTTGGAGTCGAGTCTATGCCCATGGGTTCGAACAAAAAGCGCAAAGATCGGGCGTGAATGATCGGTTAAATCGATTTGTCCCGTGCAGCCCAGTATTGCTCGGCGGTTTCGAACGCCTGTTCGCGGGTTTGTCCGAGGCCGCGCAGAGCCAGGGCCATGGTGGAAATCAGGGCCATTTGCGGATAACTGTCGACCACATCGCCACGCCACACGGCTTTCAAATACTCAGGGTCGAGCGAGGCGGGTTTGACGTGACGCTGCGCGGAGAGCTGAGGCCATTCCTCGTCCCAACTCTCGCCAGCAGTCGTGCCATAGAGGTGGCTATTGGCGTCGGGGTTGATCTCGATTTCGCCGCCATCTCCCTTGACCACGATGGCAGTGTCGCCCAGCAAGCCGCTGGCATCGCGATGCACGGCCTGATAACCGGGATGGAAAATGCTTTGCAGGCCGCAACGTGCGCCCAGCGGATTGAGAATTCGCGCCAGCGAGTGAATCGGCGAACGCAGGCCCAGGGTGTTGCGCAGGTCGATCATCCGTTGCAGCTGTGGCGCCCAGTCCATCAGCGGCATGAAGGCCAGGCCGCCGTTGTCCAGCGCATTGCCAACCTGTTGCCAGTTGCGGCACAGCGGGATATTCAGCTCGCCGAGCAGTTGTTCGCTGTACAGCCGACCGGCCGTGTGCGCGCCGCCGCCATGCATGAAGATCCGTACGCCATTTTGCGCCAGGCACTTGGCGGCCAACAGATACCACGGCAGATGACGCTTCTTGCCGGCATAGGTCGGCCAGTCCAGGTCCACCGCCAACGCTGGCGGATTCAAACGCTCGCGCAAGGCTTCGGTGAAACCGGCCATTTCCTCTGCGCTTTCTTCCTTGTGCCGCAGCAACATCAGGAACGCGCCGAGCTGGGTGTCCTCGACCTTTTCATCGAGCACCATGCCCATGGCCTCGCGAGCCTCGACCCGGGTCAGGTCGCGGGCGCCGCGTTTGCCTTTGCCGAGAATGCGCACGAATTGGGCGAACGGATGTTCGGCGGGCGTTTCGAGGGTCAGTGCTGGATAGTTGGTCATAGGCAATTCGTCGGTTTGGGCAGGCCCGCCAGTTTCGCGGCGAGTTTGGCGGGGGTGCCTTTGAACAGTCGGTTCAGGTGCAGGCTGTTGCCTTTTTCCGGGCCGAGCTTCAATGCGGTGTATTTGATCAGCGGGCGAGTGGCCGGCGACAACTGGAACTCGGCGTAGAAACTGCGCAGCAGTTCGAGGATTTCCCAGTGTTGCGCTGTCAGCTCGATGTCTTCGGCGGCGGCCAGGGCGCTGGCCACGTCGGCCGACCAGTCGCTCAGATCGACCAGAAAACCGTCCTTGTCCAGCTCGATGGCGCGGGCGCCGACCGTCAATGCATTCATAGCCAGCTGTTGACCTTGTCGTGGTGAATCGACAGTTCGACGAAGGCCGGGTAATCGATAGCCTCGACCCAAGCCGGCACGCTGATGGCGCGGGCTTGGGCATCTTCGGCCAGGACGTAGAGTTTCAAGCCGCGAGCGGCCAATGTATTGAAAGGTTCAGTGCCTGGCTGCAAGGCATAGGTGGCGTCGCCGGACAGCAGCAACGCATCGTTGGCGCCGATCACGCGCAGGCAACTGGTCAGGCGTTCGTCGCCGAACGGGGAATGAGACAACACATGCAAAGTCGACATCAGAGGGTGATCACCTGGTCGTAGCGGTCAATAAGGGCGGTGATTTCGTGGGCGGCCAACACTTGCGCCTCCTCCAGTGACAGGCCGTTCGGGTCCAGACCGCGTTGAGCTACGCTGTCGGCGCAGGCAAACAGTTCTTCGACGCCAAACATTGGCAAGGCTTGAAGGTTGGCACTCAGGTCCTTCTGTTGCAGGGCTTTGGCGTTCTGGTTTGCGGCGAGCTGGAACACGCCATCGTCGAGAAACAGCAAGCCAATCGGCAGATCGAAAGCGCCGCCGGCCAGTACGATGTCCAGCGTTTCTCGCGCGCCAGGCCCGGACCACGGCGCCTGGCGACTGATTATCAGCAGCGATGTGGCCATGTTAAGCGCCTCCGAAACAGATCAGACGGTCGGCATCCTGCACCGCGTCATGTAACTGACCGAGGCCGGACAGTTCCCATGGCGCGCTAACCGCAACAGCCTCGCGTTGATAGCGTTTGGCCTCTTCCTTGTTCAACACCCCGCGACGCAGGGCTGCAGCGATGCAGACCACACCATCGAGTTGATGATCGCTGACAAAGGTACGCCATTGCTTGGGCACGTCCACCTCGTCCTGGGGCGTTACCACACTGCCGGACGCGTTGTTGACGCCATCCTGATAGAAAAACAGCCGGACAATTTCATGCCCGCCGGCCAGCGCCGCCTGGGCGAACAGCAGGGCGCGGCGCGAGGAGGGCGCATGGGCGGCGGAAAACACGGCGATGGCGAACTTCATGGCGGACTCGATCAGCAAAACTGCGGCCATGATAAAGCTTTCTGGTCGGGGCGGCGAAGGGCGTTTTCCGATCCAATCGTAGGAGCTGCCGAAGGCTGCGATCTTTTTACAATGCTTATTTAGAAACCAGATCAAAAGATCGCAGCCTTCGGCAGCTCCTACAAAGACCGATGCATTAGCGTGGCATATACCCCAATTGCCAGCGTCGCGGGATCCTCAACGACAGCACCCCGAGCGCAGCGGCCAGCAGGCCGCTGGCAAACAGTGCCTTGAGCCCCAAATGATGCTCCAGCACAGCGCCGATTACCGCGCCGGCAAACATGCCGGTCCATGGGATCAGTTGCACGCGCCAGCCATCACGGCGCTCACCGAGCATCCAGCGACCCAGCCCGCGACCGAATCGCGACAGGGCGCCAGTGACGTACGTCAGGCCGACCGGCAGGCCATTCACCTGCTCTACCGCGGCGTTGAGCATGCCCATTGCGATGATCGCCGCCAGCAGGGCCGGCAGTTGCTCGTCATAGGGCCAGGCTGCGGCGGCGCACAGCAGAGTGGAGATGCACAACAGCAACGGCAGCGCCCGGCGCCCGCCGAGCCGACTGACGATAATGCCCAGCGCATTGCCGAGGATGAAGGTGGCGACGAGGATCACCAGGCGCAGGGTCAAGCCCAGGTCACCGGCGCTGATGGCAACGGCCATGCGGGTGGTATTGCCGCTCATGAATGAAACGAAGTCGCCGCTGGCCATGAAGCCGATGGCATCGGTCATGCCCGCCAATACCGAGAGCATGGCCACCAGGCTCAGGCCGATGCGACCGCGCCATTTTTGCGTGTGCAGGTGCCCGGGGCTGGCGTGGGTCTTGGTGGCGGATGGCAGCATGGGCGATGGCGTCCTTGAGCAGTGGTTAGGGTGTTATCCCATACAAGTCGCAATACTCCAACCAGTCCAT
The DNA here is from genome assembly GCF_001269805.1 of Pseudomonas sp. P1.8. Classification (NCBI taxonomy): domain Bacteria; kingdom Pseudomonadati; phylum Pseudomonadota; class Gammaproteobacteria; order Pseudomonadales; family Pseudomonadaceae; genus Pseudomonas; species Pseudomonas sp. P1.8. Next base: position 12,918 of record NZ_LHVM01000017.1, on the reverse strand, counting down.
CCCGGCCATCTCCGCCACTTCCCGATGCACTTCAAGGCGTTGAGCTTCGTAGTCCTGCGGCGTGGCGGCCGTCAGTTGCAAGGTCAGCTCCCAGGCGAACAATCCCAGCCGCTCGGCTTCTTCCTCAAAGGCTTCATGCAAGCGCTCCTCTCGATACTGCGCCTGGGTCTCGCCCTTGGCCTGCGCCAGCAGCGGGTTTAGATTATCGAGTTGATGGCGCAACTCGGGGCGTTCGTCGAGGAACTTCTTCAGTGCGTGCTCATGTTGCTGTTCGGATGCCGCCATGGTCGCTCCTTGAGATCGGATTACGAAGACTGTTTCTTGTTGGCCTTGGCTGCTGCCGCCAGGCATTCGAGGGCGAATTGTTCGGTGTAGGTCATCTGGATCGGCGTGGTTTCGCCCTTGACGGTTCTTTCGCCGTCAAGGATGTAGCGAATGCGCTTGTCGGTGACGCCGATGCGTTTGGCAATCCAGGAAGGCGTCTGGCCGATCTGACTGATCAGCTTGTCGGCATATTCGGTGGTCGGTTTGTAAAATTCGGCATTGGGTGTCATGGGGTTTCCAGTCAGGGAGCGATACAGCGATAAAGGCGCGACAGGGTGCGCGAATCGTTGCGCGATGTCGCGTTATAAATGCAGTAAAGCAGAACGAAACGCCCTGCCACGGTGATACAGTCCGCTTTTTCCTGATGAGTGAATGCAATGCGAATTCTGATGGTGGCGCTGGCCGCTACCTTGTTGGCGGGATGCGCGAGCTCGGCGATGAACGATGCTCGCACCAAGGCCCCGTACAAGACCCTGAACTCGAACAAGCCGGCAAAAGACGTCGCCCAGTGTGTGCAGTTTTCCTGGCAGGACGAAGCGGTGTTCGGTGTCGATGCGGCGGCGTACCTGGATCCTGGCGAGAAGGGCAGCACCACTGTTTACACGCGTTCGGCGCAGTCGTTTGTCGATGTGACCACCGATGCCTCGGGCACCGTGCTGAGCTACTACGCCCAGCAGGATGACTTTGTGGCCAAGCGCCGGTTGGCGGCGTTGGCGACCTGCCTGTAAGTTGACGTATACCCCTGTAGGAGCGAGCCTGCTCGCGATGAATTCGAATACGTCGCGGGATATCAGATTCAGCGCGCTATCGTTGACGACCATCGCGAGCAGGCTCGCTCCTACAGGGAGTGTTGACGTCAGTAAATCAGGCGCTTCTGGAAGAAGAAGTGCTTGTGCCCAGGCGGGTAGTCGGCGATGTGGCCGATCTCGCTGTAGCCGCACTTCTTGTAGAATTCCGGCGCCTGGAACTCGAAGGTTTCCAGCCACAGGCCGACGCATTCCTTTTCGCGCGCCAGGTCTTCTGCCATCTGCATCAGCTTCGTGCCCATGCCCTGTCCCCGAGCCTGTTCCGGCACCGCCAGCAAATCAATAAACAGCCATTGATAGAACAATCGGGCGTAAACGCCACCGACGATGTCGTCGTTGTCGTCGCGTATCAGCAATGCGATATGTTCCGGTGGAGGGCTTGCCGACTGCGAGCCGTTGTAGGCACGTAACGGCACGAGGATCGCCTCGCGTTCCTCCGGGGTGGGGTTTTGCTTGCGTTCGATTCGCAGGTTCATGGCTATATCCTTATGGCGGTGAAACCTCAGCCTATCGTGGTCACCACCAATGTTCCATCACCCTGACGACGGTGGAACCCTCGCCAGCGCGCAGATGTCATTGATTAAGACGCGTCATTCCAGAGCGCGGCCGATGAGGACACTCCGTGAATATTTTCGAAGCCTTGCGTGAAAGCCACGAACGCCAACGGACCTATGCCAAGGCGCTGATCCATACCAGCGGCGACACCCCTGAGCGGGTCGAGGCATACAAGCAGCTCAAGGCTGAACTCCAGGCCCATGAAACCGCGGAAGAGCGGCATTTCTATATCCCGCTGATGGAATTCGACAACGGCGTCGACCTCAGCCGGCATGCGATTGCCGAACATCATGAAATGGACGAAATGATGGAGGAGCTGGATGAGACCGAGATGTCCAGCCCGGCCTGGCTGGCGACGGCGAAGAAACTCTCGGAGAAGGTTCATCATCACCTCAAGGAGGAAGAGCAGAAGTTCTTCCAGATGGCCGGCAAGTTGCTCGACGACAAACAAAAAGAGTCATTGGCAGGGCAGTACGAGAAGGAATACAAGGCGCAGCTGGCTTAAGCCATACCCGTAGGAGCTGCCGAAGGCTGCGATCTTTTGATCGTGATTCAAAAAAAGAGTTAAAAGATCGCAGCCTGCGGCAGCTCCTACACGATTAAAAGCCGGGGAGGCGGGGTGTTCCGGTCCAGTGTCCGCCTTCCAGCGTCAGCAATAACTCCTTCGCCTCCAGCCCGCCGGCAAACCCGGTCAATTTTCCCGACGCGCCAATCACTCGATGACAAGGCGCGACAATCGATATCGGGTTCTTGCCATTCGCCGCGCCCACTGCCCGGACCGCCGTCGGATTGCCGATTTGTTCAGCGATCTGGCTGTAGCTGCGGGTCTCGCCGAACGGAATGGTCAGCAACGCCGCCCAGACCTTCTTCTGAAACACCGTCCCGACAAAATCCAGATCCAGCTCGAAGCGATTGCGGCTGCCGGAAAAATATTCGCGTAACTGCCGAGCGGTTTTCAGCAAGACCGGATTGTCCGGCGCTTCACTCATCGGCCCGAGCCTTACCCGGCCGGGTTTGTCATTTTCCCAGAGGATGGCTGCCAGTCGTAAACCTTTCGCGACCAGCTTCAATTCGCCGACCGGGGAGGCGAATGTCATGTAGGTATAGGTCATGCCGAGGTCCGCGCGAAATTGCTGAACAAGCGTTAAGGATACTGCCTCGACGGGGAGGCGCAATACGTATTCCCGACCATACTTGGCTACTGCTTTTGACGAGTTTTCCTACTTACATAAGAAGAAGAGACTGACTCATGAAGTACGAACCTTTTGCCAAAACGCTGATTGCGACCTCGTTAGCGCTCAGCTGCCTGACTGCCCACGCTGCCTCTGTGGCCCCGGCTACCGGGGAAAACGGCATGGTGGTCACCGCGCAGCACCTGGCCAGCCATGTCGGTGTGGATGTGCTCAAGAACGGTGGCAACGCCGTCGATGCCGCCGTCGCGGTGGGCTATGCGCTGGCGGTGGTGTACCCGGCGGCGGGCAACCTCGGCGGCGGTGGTTTCATGACCATTCAGTTGGCGGACGGGCGCAAGACCTTCCTCGACTTCCGCGAAAAAGCCCCGCTGGCCGCGACCGCCAACATGTACCTCGACAAGGATGGCAACGTCGTTCCTGACCTGAGTACGCGAGGGCACCTGGCCGTCGGCGTACCGGGTACGGTATCCGGTATGGAGCTGGCGTTGTCGAAGTACGGCACCAAGCCGCGCAAGGAAATCATCGCCCCGGCCATCAAGCTCGCTGAAGACGGTTTCGTCCTGGAACAGGGCGACGTCGATCTGCTGGACTACGCCACCGACGTGTTCAAGAAAGACATCAAGGACTCCGGCGCGATTTTCCTCAGCAACGGCGAACCGATGAAGGTCGGACAGAAACTGGTGCAAAAGGACCTGAGCAAAACCCTGCGGGAAATATCCGAGAAGGGTAGCGACGGTTTCTATAAAGGTTGGGTGGCCGACGCCATTGTCACGTCCAGCCAGGCCAACAAGGGCATCATCACCCAGGCCGACCTCGACAAGTACAAGACCCGCGAACTGGCCCCCATCGAGTGCGACTACCGGGGTTACCACGTGGTCTCGGCACCGCCACCGAGCTCCGGTGGTGTGGTGATCTGCCAGATCATGAACATCCTCGAAGGTTATCCGATGAAGGATCTGGGCTATCACTCGGCTCAGGGCATGCATTACCAGATCGAAGCGATGCGCCACGCGTATGTAGACCGCAACAGTTACCTGGGCGACCCGGATTTCGTTAAAAACCCGATTGCCCACCTGCTGGACAAGAACTACGCAACCAAACTGCGCGAAGCGATCAACCCACAAAAAGCAGCGGTCTCCAGCGAGTTGAAACCGGGCGTGGCGCCCCATGAAGGCAGCAACACCACCCATTACTCCATCGTCGATAAATGGGGTAACGCGGTGTCGGTGACCTACACCCTTAACGACTGGTTCGGTGCCGGTGTCATGGCGAGCAAGACCGGGGTCATCCTCAACGATGAAATGGACGACTTTACCTCGAAAATCGGCGTGCCGAACATGTACGGTCTGGTGCAGGGCGAGGCCAACGCCATCGCGCCCGGCAAGGCGCCGCTGTCGTCCATGAGCCCGACCATCGTCACCAAGGACGGCAAGGTGGTGATGGTGGTCGGTACGCCGGGCGGTAGCCGCATCATTACGGCAACCTTGCTGACCATGCTCAACGTGATCGACTACGGCATGAACATTCAGGAAGCGGTCGACGCGCCGCGTTTCCACCAGCAGTGGCTGCCGGAAGAGACCAATCTGGAAGCCTTCACCACCAGCCCCGACACGGTGAAAATCCTCGAAAGCTGGGGTCACAAGTTCGCCGGTCCCCAGGATGCCAACCACCTGGCCGCGATCCTCGTGGGTGCGCCATCTCTGGGTGGCAAGCCGGTGGGCAACAACCGTTTCTACGGGGCCAACGATCCGCGGCGTAACACGGGCTTGTCGCTGGGTTATTGAGGGTTGTTTTTCAAAGGGGGCGAGCCTATGTTCGTCCCCTGATCCATCGACATTTCAAGGAAGGAATCATGACCACTGCATTGTTAATCATCGACGTCCAGCAAGCGCTATGCTCAGGCGAATATGAATGCTTCGAGATCGGGCGGGTCATCAATACGATCAACGCACTCAGCGCCAGGGCCCGCGATGCCGGGGTTGCGGTGGTGCTCATTCAACACGAGGAAACGGGCAGTCCTCTGGCCCATGACGCCCCTGGCTGGCAGCTGGCCGAAGGGCTGCAAACCGCCTCCACGGATCATCGCGTACGCAAGACCACCGGGGATTCGTTCTACCAGACCAACCTGCAAAAGCTGTTGCCGGCACAGGACTTCGAACGCCTGATCATGTGCGGCCTGCAAACCGATTATTGCGTCAATGCCACCGTGCGTCAGGCGCTGAAACTGGGCTACGACGTGGTGCTCGCCGCCGACGCGCATTCCACCGTCGACAACGGCAATCTCACAGCCGAAGACATCATCGCCGAGCACAACAAGGATCTGGCGCACCTGACAGGTTCCGTGGCGCGGATTGACGTGCAGGCGGCGAAAGATATCCAGCTCTGAAAACACCTCATCTTCACTGTGGAAGCGAGGCTGCTCGGATAGCGGTAATCAGTTGAAAGGTTCGGTGGATGTTCCGTCCCTGTGGTAACTGATTACCCCTCAGGGAAGTGAAGGCTTATAGCCAGTGTGCGCAAAAAGTTGCGCACTCATTTCCTTGAAAAGCCCCCCGTGATCTGCTCCAGGCCCCGTCGTTAAAGGGCAGCAGTCAAGTGCGCAAGAAGTTGCGCAGCACTGCGCAACTTCTTGCGCACTTTGGACGCGGTTTTTAGGCAAAAAATCATATCCTGTTACATGTGCTGATCTAACATGTTGTTATTTAAAGATATTTTTTAAATGGCACGAACCTTGTTGATCTCTCCTCCAGGCTTGGCTGGCAATTCGGCCTTCAAGTCCTGATTTTTCAACAAGGAGAGCATCAATGGCTACACCCGCCTACATGTCCATCAAGGGCACCAAACAAGGTCTGATCACCGCCGGTGCCTTCACCGCGGATTCGGTGGGCAATACCTACCAGGAGGGTCATGAAGACCAGGTCATGGTTCAGGGATTCCAACACGAAATGATCATCCCGCGCGACCCGCAATCTGGTCAGCCAACCGGCCAGCGCGTGCATAAACCCGTGGTCATCACCAAGGTTTTTGACAAGGCTTCGCCCCTGTTGCTGGAAGCCTTGAGTTCCGGTGAGCGACTGACGGAGATTGAAATCAAGTGGTACCGCACTTCAGCCGCCGGTACTCAGGAGCACTACTACACCACCAAACTGGTAGACGCGATCATCGTCGAAATCAAGGACTACATGCACAACTGCCAGGACCCCTCAACCTCACATTTCACTCATTTGCAGGACGTGCACTTCTCCTATCGCCAGATCACCTGGACCCATGTGGTGAGCGGCACCACAGGTTTCGATGACTGGCGTACGCCGGCCGCCAGCTAAGACTGACCGCATGGACAGTCTTGGACTGTCCATGCGTTTGCCCGCTCTTACGCGCGTTTCTTTACTCCGATCCTGAGGACAAGCCTATGTTCGCGCCGGCCAATACCGCGCATTTCGAACTGCTGATCCCTTCTGTGCGCAACGATTTCAAGGTCCTGGCGTTTGACGGTGTCGAAAGCATCAGCACCTTGTATGCGATCCGGGTGGAGTTGGTCAGCGAGTACCCGGATCTGGACCTGGAGAGCCTGCTCAGCCAGCCGGCCTTTCTCCGGTTCGGTCACAACGGCGAAGGCCTTCATGGGCGTATCGAAGAGGTGTCGGTCGGTGCGTCCGGCAAGCGCCTGACGCGCTACCATTTGACCCTGGTGCCGGCGCTGCACTACTTGCAGTTCAGCCACAACCAGCGGATTTTCCAGCACCAGAGCGTGCCGCAGATCATTGCCGAGGTCCTCAAGGGGCACGGTATTCTCGGCGATGCCGTGACCTTCAACGTCAGCACCAGTCCCGTGCGTGAATACTGCACGCAATACGGGGAAAGCGACTTCGACTTCATCCAGCGGCTGTGCAGCGAAGACGGGATTGCCTGGCACCATCAACACAGCCCGGAAGGGCATCACCTGGTCTTCAGCGACGATCAGACCTGGTTCCCCAAACTCGGCGAAACGCCTTGTCAGCCAGGTTCTGGCCTGGTCGCCGAGCATCCGGTGGTCAGCCAATTCTCCCTGCGCTTGAGCACCCGAACCAGCACGGCCACGCGCCGCGGCTATGACTTGAAGCGCCCCAGCCGCTTGCTGGAAAGCCAGATCACCGCCGGGTTTACCCCGGCACTCGAAGACTACCGTTACCCGGCGCTGATCGAGAATGAAAAACTCGGCCGACAACTGGCCCGTCAGGCGCTGGAGCGGCACCGTGTCGACTACCAACTGGCCGAAGGCCAAAGCGACCAGCCGAGCCTGCGCAGCGGTCATTTCTTTGGCCTGAGCGAGCACCCGCGGCAAGCCTACAACGACTTGTGGTTGCTGCTCAGTGTCCATCACCGGGGCAAACAACCCCAGGTGCTTGAAGAGTCGGTCAGCAGCGACGTCCAGCCTGAAGACGGCTTTACCCAGGGCTATCGCAACAGCTTTGGCGCAATTCCCTGGGACGTGTTTTATCGTCCGCCGCTGGTCACGCGACAATCGGTGCTGGTCAGCCAGACCGCCCGTGTCACCGGTCCTGCGGGGGAGGAGATCTTTTGCGATGAACATGGGCGGGTCAAGGTCGAGTTTCATTGGGACCGCGCCGAACGCAACAGTGACAAGAGCAGCTGCTGGCTGCGGGTGTCATCCGCGTGGGCGGGTGAACAATTTGGCGCGGTGACTATCCCGCGCATCGGCATGGAAGTGCTGGTGACCTTTCTGGAGGGCAACCCCGACCAGCCTTTGATCACCGGCTGCGTGCCAAACACCGTCACCGCCGTGCCGTATCCGTTGCCGGAGCACAAGACCCGAACCGTGCTGCGCAGCCACAGCTCACCGGCCAATGGTGGCTACAACGAGCTGTCGATCGAAGACCGCGCCGGCCAGGAGCTGATCTACCTGCGCGCCCAGCGTGACCTACAACAGCAAGTCCTCAACGACAGCCGGCTGGAGGTGGGTAACCAGCGGCATGAAATCATCAAGGGCGACAGCATCACGGTGCTGGAAGGGCAAGAGCAGCGCACCGTGACTGCCGACCGCAAGGTCGAGCTCAAGGCCAACGATTATTTGCAGGTGGCCCACAGCAGCCACACCCGTGTCGGCCAGACGCTGGTGGCCGAAGCCGGCCAGCAGGTGCACCTCAAGGCCGGGGCCAACCTGATCCTCGATGCCGGGGTCAGCATCACCTTGAAAGCCGGCGGCCAGCACATCGTGATCGGGCCGGGTGGCATTTTCAGCAGCACAGAGATTCAAGTCGGCGGTGCGCCTTTAGTCGGCGTCAACGCCTTGCAAGCTCGGCCTGTTGAACCGACGGCTCTGCATGCGCCCTTGATACCACAGACGCAGCGCAGCGCCTTGCTGGCCAGAAAACCGATCTGTGCCATCTGCGAAGCCGCTGCACAACAGGAGGGGCAATCCCATGCTTGAGTTACCGCCATTGCCGGATGATTTGCCCTGGGCGGCTCCCGCCTACCTGCTATTGGACGGTGTCAGCGTAGCGGATCTGATGCAACGCCTGTCTCGCTGGAATAGACCCCTCTACTGTTTGTATCGGGATACACGCTGGCATGAGCTGGCAGACATTTCGCCTTGCTTGATCGCGCTCGAAGGCAGTGCTGATCCGCTTCTGACTTATTTTTGCGAGCACGCCGCCCTCGAATGGGGCTACCTGCTGTTCAGTGAGGCTGATGTGCAGTCGCAGCTCGAGCATTGGCGCCACCTGCTCAGTGTCGAACAGGCGGATGGCGTGGAGGTTATGCCACGTATTGCTGATCCTGCCGTCATGCATCAGCTGTTGCGTCTGGCAGAGCAAGACGGCAGCGCACGCTGGTTCGGGCTTTGCGCACACTTCTGTCTGCCTGATGGGGTCGAAGGGGTCTGGCGCCAGCACATTCGCCCCGAACAGCCCTGCGCTGAACCGCAGACTTATCGATTGACCGACCGGGAGCTTGCGGCGCTGGGAGAGGTTGAGTTTCGCAACATCGTCTGCAGTTTGAGTGAGCACCTGCAAACATATTTTCCTGCCTTCATGGCGAGATTTACGCTGCCTGAGCGTCGGCCATACGCACAAAAACTGGCCAGCGAAGCCTACCGGCAAGGCTTTTCCTCAGAGCAGGAACTGACCCTTTACGCGAACGTTTTTGCTTATCTGGCCGGCCAGCCTGTGACTGAACATCCTGACATTGCTCAACTGCTGGCGCAGGCGACAGCGGGCGCCCCATTGGCGCGCGTGGAACGCGCTGCCGATCTGGCGGCAAACCGTGCTGCACATCGCCAAGGAGGCCTGCTGTGACGACACAATCAGCACCCAAAACAAGCGCCAATATCGCCGCCCTGGCCAAGAGCGCCAAGGATGCCCGTTCACCGATAGGGCTCTGCCCCTTGATGGGCCGGCAAGTGCAGCTGTTGCCGCTGCGCTACGGCCTGGTCGAGCACCTCGATCCCTCGTCGGAACTGCCCATGCCGCTGACGTTGAACAGCCAGCCGCTGGGCATTCGACTATTGCGCGATGGCTACCTGTACATCATCGACGACACGACCGGGCATCTGCACGAATACAGTATTGAACAAGGGCAAATCAGCAAGCTGCTCTGGAACAGTCAGGAGGTATCGGCCGACAAACGCACCGCGGCGGTGGGCGAACCTCATTTGATCTTTAACCGGCAGCACACCTTGTATGCCAGCTACTCGGAAATCCAGTGGACGGCGTACAAGTGCGCACAAGTGCTCAAGGTCAAGGCCGAGCGCGAACGTCTGATGCAACGCATCGATCTGGCGAGTGCTTGCCCGGCCGCCGGGGGGACTCACTTGTTGAGCACGCCGCAGGCCGAACGCTGGCTGGCGGAGGTCGCGCAGAACAACCTGGCATCCGGCGTCCGTGGGCTCGAGTCATTGCCCGAGGGCGCCCATCCGCAAGAACGCCAACCCTATAGCTGGGAAGCCACGCCGGTGTTCAAGGCCACGGCGATTGAAGCGCTGACCAGTCAGGTGTTGGGCCTCTACCAGAACGATTATCTGTTTCTGGTCTTGCGCGACGATTTTGGCGTGATGCGCGACCTGGCCAGCGCCCAACTGCAGGTGGCCGACTGGATCGAGCACTGGAGCGCCGACGATGACGCCCAGCGCAAATACCTCACCGGCGCCTTCATCCAGTCCTTGTACGAGATGAGTGCGGCGCGCCTGGATGACCTGGCCACCACAGATCCCGATGTCAAAGCCTTGAACGAGGAGCTTGACCCGCAACAGCGGGCAGCTGTGCTTGATTACTTACGAGTCCGACGCGAGCATGCCGGGGGGGCGATCTATGGCGACGAGCAGTACTGGCGAAGGGCGGCGACACGCGATCCTTATGCGCGCGCCTTCGTCAGCCTGCACGATTGCCTGGGCGAAGTGCTTTGGCAAAAACATCAAAGCACCATCGCCGGCCTCCACGTGCGAACCTGGGAGGCGTTGCACGGCGAGGCCATCGGCCAGCGTGGCATTGATCACCTGGTCAATCGGGCGGACATGCAAGCGTTCGTCCGCCAGCAGCAAGCGTTGCTCAGCCATTGGCAAAAGCGTCTTCAGGCCATTCGCGAAGACCGCTTGAACATGATTGTCGGCGGCCATTTCCACCGTGCTGCCTGGTACTACGATTTCGAACAAAGCGCGCTCATCCAGCATCGCCTGGAAACCGAATTCGTCTGCGTGGCGGCCCTGTGCGGCCAGCGTGACCCGACTGAAAAGCTCGCCACCTTTCTCGAGCAAAACCCGCTCACCGTGGTACCGGGGCTGGAAACCCTGACCCTCGCCGAACAGCTGGATGTGCGCAAGAAGCTCCTGGACCTGAGCAACTTCTCGATCAATGTCGCCACGGCCCAGGACAGCCTGGCCAGCGTCAATGTGCTGGCCAATCAATTCAACAGCCTGATGAGCGAGCGGCTGCCCAACTATGCCGATATGAATACGCGGTTCAGGGGGCTGCAGAGTTTGCTGGATGGGGCATATGTTCCAGCGCATCAGCTCCATGCTGCAGACCAGCTGGATCGAGCACACAGTGATTTCAAGCGACAACAACCTATCGACCCCAACAGCTTCCTCCGGAATCTCGGCGCGCCCGCACGCCTGCAGCTGTTGCGCGAGTTCTCCCGCAGCGGCTTGACCCTGCGGGCGGCGTCGGCCTACGAAATCCAGGCGTTCAACCAGACCCGCGATGCCGCTCTCGATCTGCGCCGCCAGCTCAAGGACACCTACAAACTGCGCCATCGCGAGATGACGCAGCAGACCTTCGGCTCGACAACACCGGGCAGCGAGCAGGTTTATAACCAGCGGATCAATCAGCTCAGGGCTGCGCTGGTTCCGTTGGAAGACAGCCTCAGCCGTGCTTTGACCGTCGGCGGCGGCGGGCCGGGGCAGATCGGCACGGTGGTCGATGGCATGGCCCCGGTGTTGCGTGAAGAAATGCAGCGAACAGTGCGCGACTTCCGTGCAACGGGGACGTTTGGCAAGCCCCTGAGTAGCGCCTTGAAGTCTGGAGGGGACGGGATTGCGTTGTTGCTGTTTGTTTATCAGGGGCAGAAGTTTGTTGAGGTGTTGAGTGCGCTTGGTAAAAAGACAGATCGTTCGTTATCAGACTTAGCGACTCTCGTTGAGACATTCACCTTAATGTCAGCTGCTGGTTTTGCTGCGGTTCAGGGCTTGTCAGTAACCATATTGCAGGCGCACATCGAACAGATGGACAGTGCCGCCGGAAAGCTCACCACCATGAGCCGTTTGGGACGTTGGGCGGGTGTTGCAGGGGTTGGTGCCTTTGGATTTGGTGCTCTGGCCGCCGCAATTGATTCAGGCAAGCATTCCTGGCAATGGGGCAAAGCACTCGCCGAAGGCAATCATCAGGGGTTGGCGGCCACGACCCTGCAAATCGCTGGCGACGGCATCCTGGTAGGCACCAACATCTGGGGTGCCAAACACACCCTCTCGATCATCAACCAGATTCTCAATAAACCCGCCGAATTGCGAGCCCTGGCTTGGGCCGAAGCCAGCCCAAGGTTGCTGAGCATCGGCCTCAAAACCAATCTGGTGGGGCTGATCGGTACGGCCCTGCAACTGATGGGCGAAGGTTTGTACAACTACTTCAACCTGGACGCGTTTCAAAAATGGCTGCAAGCCAGTGCCTGGGGCAAGGCCGATCGGCAACGCAGCCTGCCCGAAGACTGGAGCGCCCTGGCCGGGGTGGTGCAACAACCGACCTGTGAGCTGGTCCGCGAAGGCCCGCGCACCTACCTGCAACTGCGCCTGCCCGGTGTCCGCACCCGGGAAATGGACAGCCGACAACTGCAGCTGCTGGCCTATCATCGAACCCGCAACCGCTATCTACCCGGCCCCTACAATCCCCGTTTGCCGCCCCTGCTCTGGCAGGAAAACAGCGCGGCTTGGGCCGCGGTCACCGTGGTCGCCAGCCAGGCAGAAGAGGCGCTGACCCTGCACCTGCCCATCAGCGAAGCCCTGCAAACCACGGATTTCGCCCTGGCGCTCAACATCGGTTACCAACTGGAAGCCGAGCGCGACTTGATTCACCGCACCTGTTTTGTCCTGCGCGACCTGCACATCGCCACCGTTCGGGGCGTACGGCTGCCGGCCCAGGGCCGGTTTGTCCTCGACGCCGTGGACACCTTGCCCAGCGGCTTGAGCAAGGCCCCTTACTGGTTGTTCACCCGAGAGGAAATGGCGGCGATCGATGATTAGCCAACTGTTCAAACGCAAAAGCACAGCCACTGCCCCGGAGCCGGCCGTTGATATTCAAAGCCAACGGCCCCGTGCCGGGGAGCTGCGGGTCAGGGGCCTGAATGAAACTTTGTTCCTGGCGCCGTTGCCGGTGTACACCGGACAGGCACAGGTGTCGCGGCGTAATTTTTCGGCGATGAACGAGACCTATCTGGAGTTGGGTGGAAGCAACTACGGGATGGTTGAGTTGGGAAAGAGATTGGCACTTCAGATATGGATGGTTTTGTGTACTGCTTTTTTTGCACCTGTGCTTATTTGTCTATGGCTCGTTGCTTTT